>JAIPDZ010000024.1 GCA_021737425.1 Deltaproteobacteria bacterium | reverse complement strand
GCCAGTTGCCCCATCGGTTGGATGGATGATCTGTATGAACTCGCCATGGAAGCGGATAAAGTGCTCACGTTTTGAAGTGATGTTTTTCCGCCAGAACATAATCCTTTTAACCGATCCATCGCGATCGATAAGGTCCTTCACGATTAGTCCTGAACAGGCACACAAGACTCCTGCGGGGAGGACGATGTAGCGGAAATCCTTTACTGCTGTATTGGATTGCTGACTGCGCCTGAAATGTTTTCACTCATCAGGGCCATTACTTTGCGACCGTCTTTCCGGTCTTCCGCTCCCTGAAAACCAGGTGTATCATCTATCACGCTAAAGTCACCCCGCATTGTTCGGGCTAGAGCATTATCACTGCTTGCCAGTTCACAAAAACGTCGTCCCGCGTACTTAAGACCGCGCGGCAGAGAACCGGAAGGTATATACTCACGCATCGGATAACCCATAGCTACAATAACACCCTTTATTGTATCTCCCATACCGTATAACATCTGGAATTCAAAGGCAGATTTATCAATATGATACAAATCTGCAAGGGCCATAACATGAGCCTGAGAACGAATGTTGTGGGTAGCAAAGGCCGGTTCTATCACATCCAGATTCTGAAGCATGAAGCCGCATATAGCTTCATAGTTCGCGTCAGTTGAAGGTTTGTGATTCCATACAGGGCATTTTATCCCTTTTTCCTCTGCTATTTCTCTTTCATGTTTGAGATAAGCTCCTTTGACGACCCTGATGGGAACGCGGAAGCCCTGACTCGCGGCCCATAATCCAAGATTTCGGACATCTTGTGCCGCATCCGTGAGATATGCCTGAATCACCACACCCAGACGCAGACGGCCGTTGTCATCCACAGCGAGAATTCTATTTTGTTCTACAATTTCCCTGAACAGTTTTAAGGTCAGTTCCTTGTACAGGTATTCTTCCATATCAATTCTGATAAAAACCCGCCTGTCCTGCACTTTGGACGCAGCCTGAAGCATTTCTATAATCGCTGTTTTGATTTCCTCCTGTTTGGCAAGGGCCTCTCTGTCATTGCCCACAGCTGCATCAAGGTCGGTTGTTAAAGCCGAGAGCTTGAGAGACATACACAGCTCATTTGTCTCTTCAGCCCTTGCAAACTGGGTGATGAGGGATAGATAATATTTTTTATATGCGATTGCGTCTTCAAGAGAAAGGGAAGTATCGCCAACATTGTCAAGAGAAACGGAAAAGCCCTTTTTCTGAAGACCAGCAATAAAATTGAACAGTTTCTGGAACTCCTGCTGCGTTTTTTCAGGCGTTCCCCGGGTTTCAACAGGATAAAGAAAAGGTTCACTCATCCAGCGAACCAGGGGCATAACAAAGAACAACCATGTTCTGGCTGTTTTGCTGTCACCCAGTTTTTCAAGTGTCCAGCTGCTTATGCTTGCCATAGGCCCGAGCATGGAAAAATTTATAAGGCTATTACGGATTGAGTCTGAAAATTGCGGCTTATTGATTTTGTGTTTTCTTTCAATATGAAACTCTATCTGTTTAAGATATTGCTGAGTTCCGCTTTCCAGAGATCTGTTTTCATTTAAAGAAGCCTCGCTGCCAGCCGCAGCTGCAGTTGAGAATAGAAACAGAACAAAAGCACCAAATTTCAAATAGCAAAAAATGAATAAGAAAGGGTGGCGTTTTTTCATGAGAAATGAAATGGGGTCTTTTCGCGACATGGCGGGCTCCGGAAAGTGTTATCTGGTTTCTGAAAAGCAAAAGCCTACGCCTCGGAGAGATACTGAGGGTCTACATAAAGCCAAATATCCTGTGTTCAATAAAACACGCACCCTCTGTGTGTGGGGCTGGCGATAGGCAGTTGTTTTTCGGTGCGCCGAGTATAGAGAAAATCCTTACGGAGGTAAAGGTCGAAATGGACACGACCTATGTGTCATCAGCCCGGGACGAGTCGGTTCTGTCAAATGCCCCTGAAAGGCCCGGGCAATAAAGTCTTCCTTTTTTCCTGCTATCTCTCCCTGGGAGAGGGGCCACAGGGTAATGACCTCCATCCTTCCCGCAAGGGCGTCCGCGACCCTAGGCAGCGTCAGAACATTTCCCGATCCGGTCAGCAGATATCTGCCGGGAACCCGATTCCTGTCAATATCCTCCTTGATCGCCAATAACAGGTCCGGAACTCTTTGCACTTCGTCTATGATAACAGGCTTCCCGATGTTTTTGACAAATCCTGCGGGGGCCCGGCTGACTGCTGGCGGATACCCGGAACCCCTCGACAGAACCGTTATGAGTCGCAAAGCGGCCTGGTTTGATGGCTACATCACCACATTGCTGGAGAGAGATGTCCGCGAGCTGTCTCAGGTTCAGGAATTGGCCGCATTGCCAAGGCTTCAGCTAATCGCCGTCCTCCAATTCGCCCTTAGCCTGCCGCCTCGCTATGGTTTTGAGGTATCAAATACAGACTCCCTTGGCATCACATAACAGATCATCGAGAGTCCAGCCCAGAATTCGCCATTTTTTTATAACTCATTGAATCTGCATTTTATTCCGCCACCACAAGCAGAATAGAATCGGTAATTTGGGCAGCTATATCTTCGATTGATTTCACCTGTTTCATGTTGAGTGTTTTGATGGAATGTTTGACGCGGGCCGACGAAAGCAGGCCCGTAACGTATGGCACCTTAATAGCATAGTTGACATTTTGAGGGAAGTCTCCTGTCCATTTCAGCATCTTTACCGCATTCAACTTTGCCATAACGACCCCTACAACCTCTCCTTCCATGTTGATCAATGGCCCCCCACTGTTTCCGGCTTGCACAGGGACGCTTATTTGCAGAACACGAGGGTCATCTCCCAAACCTGATTCGGCGCTCACAACACCTTCTGTCAGTTTCGGCTTGGAGCCAAGGATATCCGGATGGGGGTACCCCATGGTGAGGACCGCCGCGCCGATTTTCACGGGACTCGAAGACAGCGGAATCGCCGGCGGCAGGTGCTTCGCATTTTCTGGTTTCAGCAAGGCCAAATCGTTAGATTTGTCGCTCACAGCAACTTGAGCCGAAATCCGTGTTCCATCCGTTAGGATTAGAGAGATGTTCTTGTGGTCAGAAACTACATGGTTATTAGTGACAACATACCCCCCAGCAACCGGCCAGCCGGTTCCAAAAGATACACCTGCTTCCTTAGGCTTTTCCCTTTCTAACGCTTCCTTTTGTACTTTTGAGCAAGCATATCGGAGTGTCGTCTGGCTTACTGTCCCAGGAATTACCGGTTCCATTCGCTCTTCTGGTGCCTTTGGTGAATATGTATCCAGTAACTTGTTATTGGGGCCGAATTCATATTGACAAACAAGTGCCCATTTGGACTTGGCACAATCGCCAACCCAGCACATTTTAGTTGACTTGATGTTCGATTGTGTCTCTTTAACGGGCACCCAGATTACCCAAAAATAAATCAGATTGCCATCTCTTCTAATATCATTTGGGTGAGCAAGCGTATGGAAGTTATCACTGTATCCTAAATAATCCCACTCGGGGAATTCAGATCCCATGAGTATCACCGCATCCAAATACCTTGAGGCCAATTCATCACCTTGCTCTGCGGCTTTACTGAGCCATTTTTCGGCTTTTGCATAGTTCTTTGGGATTTTGTCACCCTTCAGATACATAAAACCCAGGTTTCGCTGGGCTGATACATTTCCTTGCATGGCCGCTTTGCTATACCATTTGGCAGCTTGGGCATTATCCTGAGGGACTCCATAACCTTTCGAATACATCCCTCCGACGACGTATTGAGCATAAGGGTGCCCCTGCTCGGCTGCTTTTTGGAACCACTTGAAAGATTCTGAATAGTTTTTTGAAACTCCCTCTCCTTTGCTATACCTCACACCGAGGTTATACTGGGCTCTAACATGCCCCTGCTCTGCTGCCTTTCTGAACCATTTTGCGGCGTTGGCATGATCTCGTAGGACTCCGATCCCCTTTAAATACATCAGCCCTAAGTTGAATTGAGAGGATGGTTCTCCTCGCTCTGCCGCTTTTCTGAACCATTTTGCGGCTTCAAGCTCGTTTTTGATGACTCCAGAACCATTCAAGTACATGCAAGCCAGTTCGAACTGTGCCCTTACATCTCCTTGCTCCGCCGCTTGGCGGCAGTTTTCGAACTGTAATCTTGAAACTTGCGAAATCGGAGTCCTCTGTTCTTCATTTTTAGCGTTATCCTCCTCTTTAGGACTTTTATTTTCTTCAAGATTGAGCTCGCGGTACCCTGTAACTGGTTTTTTCGACAAGTTGCTATTCTTGCCAACGCATCCTATAACCCATATTATGAGAAATAAGACTATCAATCTACTCAGTCGCACTTTCAACATTTCCTGCCTCCGCAAATCTAGTGTTCCAATAGAATTCTAATTGTCATTACGATATCAATTCTGATCCATTGTTTGCAAACATGACCCAACTCGCCGAATCGATTGAAAAAGAACAAAAGAATGAAGCTCCTGGGATAAGAATAGCCATCCCATTTGCAAAGGTGGCCTCAACGAAGCGATCTAAGTCCAACATCCAGCATGCCAGCGCCACCATGCCAGTAAGAGCTGAAACTGCAAGAACAGTGGCCGATATAATGCTTAAACAATGGATAATTGAAGATTTTTGTATGAATTGACGCCTTTCTTTATCAAGAAGATCTGTCAGGAGAAGTCGAAACTTCTTTTCAGAGGTAGACCTCATAATCTGAGCGAGTTCGGGAGGGATTTTCTGTGGAGGGAAGAAGGAATACCTTGTATATGCGATGCCTATTCTCATATGCGAAAATATCGTTTCAGTGTTGTGAAATAAATCGGTTGACTTCTGGAGATCTGCCTATTGTCGTATTCATCTTCCTTCTCGAGATAATACGTGGCTCAGCTATTGCCGGCTTTGTCGGCGATTGGCTTCAGCCCATGGTCATAAGGTTTTAAGGACATGCTGATACAACTGTTCATAGATCGATTTGGGGCCATGGCCAAGCAACAATCTTTTTTGAGAGCCAGTCTGAAAGAAGCTGACCCCAGCCAGTATCATGTCTTCAAAAGGGTTTGCCACGACAAATCTCTCGAGCGTTTCGTCACAACCCCATCTCGTCCACCATATTCCACCACCACTCAACCCAGATAAATCTCTTGGTATCTCTGGATTTGAAGGGATATCCAAATTCATAACACAGTAATCCCAACCAGACTCTTCGAACTGCTTTGATACTCCTGTACCATAAACAAATGATGATACCTTCTTTTTGTCAGTCTCCAACCATTCGTTCGGATTTCCAAAGACTGTCCAATAACCCTCGGTCATATCTGGGAAATATGACTTCGCAATGAGGCGTTTATCTAGGTTGAAAAACGCCTTTCCTTTAGCTTCTAGATCCGTTGCATAACTCTCGGGAAGCCTTATGAAACCGATGTCGGGGACGTGAACGTCAAATCCATTAAGAACACCAATGGGCTCCGGAACGGAAGGGGTCAGGTATTTTGTTTCAAAGGCATAATTGCCCCGGCCAACAAGCGTGAGTAGGAATTCATGTTTTCTTGCCTCTTCCCAAGCATGCCTTGCAGTTATTACTCCTTTGCATCCTTTGATTTGAGCCAAGGTTGCAGACCAAGGGACAGCTCCGATAGAGTCGTCATCATTGATCAGCATCGTGGCAGAGAAATTCCGTTGACGATCGTGGATTTCTTTTGTGAACGAGTGAGGCAACTTACCAACAAAGACCGAATGTCGCCTTTCCATGATCTTCACCACATAACCATCTTTTGAACAAACAGGGCCGGGGTTTCACTTGTGATCTCGGAAGACATTCGAAAGACCTCGAAATGGGGATATAACAAACCGTGTCGAAAGTGCCAATTATACATACTTTTCCTTCAAGGAGATGTCAATTATTATAAGGTATATATCCAAAGTTTTCAGGATGGCCGCGGATCTTGGTCATATCAACACTCTATAGCGATTTCCCGATTATCACTCCTTTGGTAGAAATAAGGGAAATTTTTCTAATTGAATTTTTACCAGAACGTGGTAAAATATCAACCATATACCAACGCTACATCCTGCAAAACGTCCTCAATTCCCTTGCCGACACGCCGGCCGTGTTTGTCCACGGACCGCGGCAGGCAGGGAAGACCACGCTCGTTCAACAGATCGCTGCCGAGCAGTACCCCGCCGTCTATGTGACGCTGGATGATTTGACCGTTCTTTCAGCAGTCAGTCGGGACCCCGCAGGATTTGTCAAAAACATCGGGAAGCCCGTCATCATAGACGAAGTGCAAAGAGTGCCGGACCTGTTATTGGCGGAAATATCCTGGAAAATTTCGTTGTGTGCGAGATCACCAAACAGCTCTCCTGGACAAATCATCGGGCAAGACCTTACCATTTTCGATCTCACACCGGTCAGGAGGTGGACCTCATTCTGGAGGATCCGGGCGGCCGCATGATTGGCATGGAAATCAAGTTTGCGGATACGGTTTCGTCAAAACACTTCAAAGGGCTTCGCAGCCTGAAGGGGAGTGCCAAAGACCGGTTTTTCAAGGGATTTGTCCTCTACACCGGCGCCAATACTGTTCCTTTTGGAGATGACCTATTCGCTCTGCCGGTCTCAGCCATCTGGGCTGCCTGACACCATCTGTAATGCCATGCGGATGGCCAATATGGACATACAGGAAGCTGTAAATGGAATCTATGGTTGAAAGTGTTCTGACCAGGTTGCAGGCGAGATAACTGAGCTTTTCGGTCTCGGATTTTCCATAAGAAGCCGATCCCCCGTGACCAGGATAGCGGTTGGCTCTGACGCCAAAAGGGCCCAAAGGTGGGCATCCTGGGGGTCTGGAGAGGAATACTCTTTGTCCGGCAGGGCCTCTCGCCAAATGGCATTGGCTGTGATCTCACTTAAAAGCTGTTCCATCTCGGTCTCGTTCAGGCCATGAAGCCGGGAAAGGCGGGGCCGCAACAGGACATCCCGATACTCGCGCAGCAACTCCGCAGATAGGAGATAGAACAGGGTCCCGCTCAACATGGCATCCAATATTCGGACAGTCGGACTACTTCGTTCCTCGGTGATGAGTCCGGCAACCAGTACGTTGGTGTCGATGATAAAAATGCCGGCACTCATTTCGCCCGATGGGCACGGGTTTCTTCTACGGCCAGGCGAATGGCTTTTTCTTCCTCATACCGTGCCTGACTGCGGGCCCGTGCGACCAGTTCGCGTGCGGTTTCCATAGGTTTGATGCCGCGAAACTGCAAGCTCTCCTCTATGATTTGGCGAATACTGCGTCTTTGTCGGGCTGCAGTCTCTTTGATCGCCCGGTGTAAATTGTCGTCAAGCGTAATGGTCAGTCGACCCATGGCTACCTCCTTATCCTTTTAAAACATATTAACACCAAAACACCAAATGTCAAGCCTGGTGTTGGGCGATTGGTAAAACAGAATGTTTTCCCAAAAAGAGGGTAAAGGACAGTTGTTTTTTTTCGGTAACTGAGGAGTTCAACGTCATGCGCCGGTGTTAAATCGGTAGGTGCAGCCATGTAAACACCCCGATCATCTTGAGGCCCATATAAATCATGACTGCAATAAAGATGTATTTGAGCTGCTTGGCCGGCAAGAGGTGGGCGGTTCTCACTCCCACAGATTTTCAGGTCTCGAAGCATAAGAACGGCATTAAACCGGTTCGTCTTTAAGAAACAACGCATGATATTCAGATTCACTCAGATATTTTTTCAGCATCTTTCCGGTAACCTCAAATAGCTCCAGCAAATCATCATCCGTCATCCGTTTGAGGATTCTCTGCATCAGATGGTCATCGGAAAATTTCTGCAGATAAACCTGAACGGTATCCTCGTTGGTTTGCCTGTCCAGACCATAGGCCGCAAACCCCTTAAACGTCTCTACAAACTCATGGGAATGTTTTCCCATTAAAACCTCCTTCTATTAATTTGTCATACCCTTCACCTGGCTTTGACAGGTTGGCATATCCCTAAAATTTGGGCAAGCTGTTTATACACAAAGAGAGGCCCCGAGAGCTTTCATATAAGCCCGTTTATTTCTCTGGAATTGCGGCATTATCGTCACAATAAAACCTTTCCGCAGTGGGCGTCTCCACCTTGTGAAATGCTATTCGAACCCGGTTTTCGCAGGAGGGTTGAGAGGAAGATTTACATGGAACCGGGACTCGCGCCCTCCTTTCCTCGAAATAATCCGGGGGTAGTACAACACACTCACTTACCATCCTCGCGAACCGCCTTTCCCCTCGATCCACTCATACATGGCCGGAATGACAAAGAGCGTCAGGAAGGTTGAGGTTGTGAGCCCGAAGGCGACCACGATGGCCAGGGGCCGCTGGACCTCCGATCCGATGCCCTGGGCAAGCAACAGGGGCAACAACCCTAAGATGGTGGTCGTTGCCGTCATCAGCACCGGACGGAGGCGAAGGAGTCCCCCTTCCACGACCGTCTCCTGCACACCCTTTCCCTCCCTGCGGAATTGATTCATGGTGCTTACAAGGACCACCCCGTTTTGAACCGCAATGCCGAACAGGGCGATAAATCCTACGGAGGCGGGAACGGAGAGATATTCTCCCATGGCATAAAGCCCCAGGATGCCGCCGATCAGGGACAGGGGAACGTTGAGAATGATCATAAAGGCATGGCGCAGGGTCCCGAAAGAGATCCAGAGCAGTATGAATACCGCGGCAATCACCGAGGGCACGATGATCGCCAGCCGGCTCATAGCCCGCTGTTGATTTTCAAACTGTCCGCCATACTCGATAAAATAGCCGGCCGGCAGCTTCACCTTTTCGGCAATGGCCCGGCGGATGTCCCTGAACACGCCTCCAAGATCCCTTCCGCGGACATTCCCCTGTACAATCCAGCGCCGCTGATTGTTTTCCCGGCTGATCTGCATGGGCCCGGTGACACTTTTGATCTTTGCCACTTGCGAGAGCGGGATCAAGGACCCGTCGCGGGTATGGATCAGCAGATCCTTCAGGGCCCGGGGGTCTGCCCGGTACGGTTCCAGATAACGGATATGGATGCCGAAGCGCCTGGTGTTGAGGTATATATGATCCACCACCTCACCGCCTACGGCCATTTCCACAATTTCGAGGATCTGCCCCACGGTGACCCCGTAGCGGGAGCACGTTGCGCGATCGGCAATGACCTGCACCTGAGGCTGGCCCAGGGCCTGTTCCGTACGCAAATCCGCAAGCCCGGGGATCCCTTCAATGGCCTCCTGAATGTCGTGAGCCTTTTCCTTTAGAATCTCTAGGTCTTCCCCGAACAGTTTTATGGCCAACTGGGCCTTGACGCCGGAAAGCAATTCGTCAAAGGCATTCTGAATCGGTTGGGCGAAACTCAGTTTAACGCCTTTATAGGTGGAGAGATCCCGGTGCAGGGCCTCGATGAGGCTTTTTTTGTTCTGGTGATCAGTCCATTCTTCCCTCGGTTTCAGCTCCAGATGAATCTCGGCATAGTTGACGGGATGCGGATGACTCCCTGCCTCGGGACGACCGATCCGGGATACGGTTTCTTGAATCTCTCCATGGCGCATGATGCGCCGCTCCAGTTTCATGACGGTTTCCGTGGCCTTTTTCAGTGAAATGGAAGGCGCCATGGTCACCCCGATCATGATGGAGCCTTCTTCCAATGTGGGGATGAACTCCGTGCCCATGAAGGGGAGGGCCCCCAGGCTCGTCAGAAATGCCAGGAAGCTGAAACCGATGACGATGGCTTTTCTTCGAATCGCCCATGTGAGCATGGGACGGTAGACCTTCTTGAGCCGGGTCATGAGGGCGAACTCCTTTTTGACGCCACTTTTGAGCAAATAGGAAGACAGCACCGGTGAGACGAAAACAGCGGCGAGAAGGGAACCGAAAAGGGCAAAAGAGATGGTGAAGGCCATGGGCCTGAACATCTTACCTTCCACATCCTGAAGGGAAAAGATGGGGAGAAAGACGATAATGATAATGGAAATGGAAAAAACAATGGGCCGGCTTACCCCTTTGGCGGCTATCAGGACCGTATGAATTCGGCTTTCCTTTTGGTTTTGGGGTTCAGAGAGATGACGATGGATGTTTTCCACCATGACAATGGCGCCGTCCGCCAGCATGCCGATGCCGATGGCAATCCCCCCGAGACTCATGAGATTGGCTGAAATGCCGTAGATCCTCATGCAGATGATGGAGATGAGGGCACAGAGCGGAAGGGAGAGGGCCACCACAAAGGCGGACCGGAGATTTCCCAAAAATACAAGGAGCGTCAACAGGACCAGAACGCCCCCCTGGAGAAGGGCCTTCTTCACCGTCCAGGTGGCCTGGTGCACCAGTTCGGCCTGCTCGTAGTAGGGGATCAGCGTGACCCCGGGCGGCAAAGACCGTTGCACCTCCGCCACCTTGCGGTAAAGGTGGTCGATAACCTGGGAGCTGTTTTCCCCGAACAGTTTGAGCACGATGCCGGAGACCACCTCCTTTTCTCCGTTATGGGTGACCACGCCCCGACGGACGGCGTTCCCATAGTGCACCTTTGCCACATCTCCCATTATGACGGGGACACCGTCGACCACCTTGATGGGAATGTCCCGAATATCATTCAAATCCCGGAGCAGCCCGATTCCCCGCACCAGGTGCTCCTCAGCGCCCAAAACGAGAAACTGGCCTCCCGCGTTTCGGTTGTTTTCCCGAACCGCCTGAACCAGATCTTCGAGGGAGATTCCATATTTGCGCAGGGCATGTGGGTCGACGCCGATCTGATATTGAAGCACATGCCCCCCCATGGAGAGGATATCCGTCACACCGGGAACGGTCTGCAACTGAAACTTGACGATCCAGTCGTTGACGGTCCGCAGATAGGTGTTCGGGTCCATTCCGCCCGTGTCGGTGTCCTCATCGAGGGTCAGATAATAGATGAAAATCTGACCCAGACCGGTGGAAATGGGTCCCAGGATGGGGGGTTCTTCCATCTCGGGCAGGTCCGCCACGGCGCTGGCCAGCCGTTCGGAGACGAGCTGTCGCGCAAAATAAATATCCACATCATCCTTGAAGTAGACGTAGACCACGGCCATGCCGAAGGCCGAGGTGGATTTGATCTGGGTGACGTCCGGGAGGCCGTTCATGGCCGATTCAATGGGGTAGGCGATGAGACGCTCCACCTCTTCCGGGGCCATGCCGTGGGCCTCGGCAAAGACAGGAACCATGATGGGAGAAATGTCCGGAAAGGCCTCCACCGGCATTTTCTCGTATTCGTAAACACCCAACCCAATGATCCCGATGATGGCCAAAACCACCAGTGCCCGGGCCTTCAGTGCCGCTTCAACCATTTTGTTAATCATATTGCCGCCTTTTCCGTTCGGCGCCTCCACCCTATTCCATAACCGGGGAGGCTGCTTCCGGGATCCTGCTCAAAATGTTTTCTAATGCCCGTGTCCCGCATGGTCTCCCAGGGATTCAGACAGGATGGCGGCCTTGAGCTCAAAAGCGCCTTCGGCCACGTAAGGGTCGCCGGCGGACAAACCGGAAACCACCGCCACATGCTCTGAATCGGATCGCTCCGGGGAAACAGACCTGGCCTCAAATCCCTCTTCGGAGGGAACAAAGACCACGGGTCGATCCCTGAGGGTTTGAACCGCGTCTTTGGGAATCACCACCGGGAGTGCCTCCGCCTTCAAAGGGATTTTAGCCGTTACAAAACGTCCGGGCCGCCATTGTCCCCTCGGGTTTTGAAGGGTCACCAGCGCAATGGCGGTGCGGGTCCCCTCATCCACCACCGGGGCGATGTAGGTGATCGATCCCCGGGCCTCTTTTCCGTCGTCCCCTGAAATGAGTACTTTCATATTCTTTTTCAGCAAGGAAAGATCCTTCTGGTACACGTTCACCCTCACCCAGACGGTATCCATATCGCCTACACGATAAACGATCCGTTCAGGCCCCACCATTTCCCCCAGGGTCAGCGCCCGTTCCAGGACCTCTCCCTTTAACGGGGATACGATCTCGTAAACCGTCAGACCGGTATCCGGCCGGCGGGACAGCCGATCCACCCGGGTCGCGGACAGCCCCAGCGACATCAGCTGCTGTTTTGCGGATCGTTTTTCTATTCGAGCGGCCGCCAGGGCCTGCTTTGCGTTTAGATATTCCTCCTCCGAAGAGATCTGTTTCTTCCACAGGTTTTCCTCCCGGGCAAAACGCGTTTCCGCCAGGACGACCCGCTCCCGGGCCGCGAGATAGGCAGCCTTGGCCTCGGCCAGTTCCCGGCTGTCCAAAAGGGCCATCACCTCCCCTCTGCGAACAGGGTCGCCGAGGTTCTTTAAAATCTCCTTCACATGCCCGGATACATAGGGGGTCACCTGGGCGATGCGATTACCGTTCAGACGAATTTCCCCCTGGAGGGTCACGGTTTGTTGAAGCCTTCCGGGTCCGGCCGTTGCGACGGCGATCCCCATGGTCTCGATCTGGGCCTCGGTCAAGGGGACATGGTCCTCGGTTGGGTGCTCCGCTTCGGCGGCAGGGTCATGGAGCAGGGGCTGCGTAGGCTCCTTTTCTCCGTGAACGTCTGCCTCATGCATCGGATCAGGGGCGCGTTTCGCTCCTGCCATCCGCTCATGATAGAGGACATACAGGGCCGTCGAAGACAGAATCACCACAAGAGATGCGACAATGGCTATTTTTTTCATGAGTTATCTCCGTTTCCTTCAATGCCCGTTCCGGGGAGGATTTTCTGTATATTCATGCCGATCAGCCGTTCTATCCGGGTGCGGGCCTGATGGTAGGCGGTCAGGGCCTCTATGTGGCGCACCTTCGCCGCCACCAGGGTCCGTTGGGCATCCAGCATGTTTAGATAGTCGAATTTTCCCATCTGATAGCCCTCTCGGGTGGCCTCAAAGGCGGCCCGGGCGCCCGGCAGGACGTTATTTTGCAGGGAGGTCGCCTCCATAAAGGCCTTGGAGAGATCCTGATAGGTCTCCGCCAGGGCGTTCATGACCCTCACCTCAACGGCCCTTGCCTCCTCCCTCGCCTTGGACAATCGCTCGCGGGCCTCCAGGGTTGCCCCCTGGTTGCGATCGAACAGGGGTATGGGAATGGAAACCCCCATGACAAAGGCCGTATCGTCCATTTCGTTGTGGTGCTTGGCCCCGAGACTCACGGTCAGGTCCGGGATTGCGCGGGCCTTTTCCAGTTCAATGTCGGCCATGTGTTGTTGGATGGCCGTTGCCCATCGGGCCACATCCGGGTTTTGGGAGATCAGGGCCTCAATTTCCTCCAAAGGGGGGATCGGCGCAAGGGCATTCAGTTCTCCCCTGACTTTCTCGAAGACAGGCGCCCTCCCGTCCCAGGTCCCTGAAAGGCGCCGCCGGGCGGCCCTTAGCTCGAATGCGGCCTGTTTCAGATCGATCTGGCGCTCGGATTTTTCCACCTTCGCCTTGATCTCTTCCACCGGGGAGATCTTCCCGGCCTTCACGCGCTGGGACGTGGTGCTGAAGACTGCTTCGGTTAGATGGAGCAGCTCCTTCATGAGCATCACCCGCTCCTGGGCCGAGAGGACATCCACAAAGGCCACGGCCACATCCGCAAGGACATCCGCGGTCCGGACCCTGTAATCCCATTCGGCCAGATCGCGGCTGAATGCGGCAGACGCGCTCCGCTTGGCCCGTTTGCCCCCCAGTTCAATCAACTGACTGAGCTGGACCGTGGTCTCGGCGGCGTCAAAGCCGCTGAATACGCCCGAGCCGCCGAAGTTCTCCGTCTCCGCCTCGATTTCGGGATTGGGGAGGAGGCCCGCCTGAATCACGCGGCCCTCCATGGCCCGTTCTTCCCAGGAAGATGCCTTCAGATCCGGGTTGTATTGGAGAGCCAGGGCCACTGCCCTTCGAAGGGTCAACACCCCTCCATCCGGGATGACGTCTTTCCGGCTCAAATGGGGCGCCCTGTCTGCGTCAGATGCTTGAATGCCCGGATTCTGCGCCAGGCTGTCTAAACAGAAGACGACAAGCAGCAGGAATGAAATACTGACCGCCAATGATAATAAAAACAGCTTCAGATGCATGAATAACCTCCTCATAACGCCTCCACCCCCGGAGAACCCGCCTGCAGCGCCTTTGCGCTATCAATGCGGGCAGGCCGGCAGGAGGGTGAAGGCAATCTCGAATGTCGGGTCTCCGGCAGGCGCGAAACCATTCGTACAGCCTGCGGTTGAAGCCGCACCTGCAGGATCTTGAGTAAAGCTATGAGGAGTGAATCAGATAATCAAAACAATGGTTTTTTGAAAATCCACGGTTTTGGAAGGCAAGGGTGGATTGGAAGGCCCGTGGTCGGAAGACATGGCTAAGGGCGCCTGGGAAGGGCATTCAAAGGGGCATATGAGGGCCGCCCCGCAGGGTCTCGTCTCTGGACGATGTGGGAGATTGTCGAGAGAATAATCCACGCTGACCGGGACATGCCGGCAGGTGGTCTCCCGGTGTCCGGCACACATCTCGGTCGGGGACTGCCCGCAAGGATGGTGACCATGCTCGAAGAGGCCGGCCGGATGAAAATGGACGGCGTCTCCTTTAGGGTGAGCGCTTCCATGGACGCAAACGAGCATCCCCTGTACAGACCCTTCGGCCAGGAGGGGCCACATCAAGAGGAACATCACAAGCGCAGCAATGGATCTTCTTTTCATTCAATTGACTCCATAATCTTTAGGCAGGGCGACCGGGATCACCGCCTACGTTGTGCATACAGACAAATAAACTCCTTCCAGGACCATTCACCCGCCTGCTATTATCTTTCCACCAATCATATAAGATTATGAATCGTCGCGTCAAGGACCTGATTGCCCTGTGGAAAGCCCCCGCAACAGTCACGTACCCAGGACCCATGCCCTGCCCCAACCCCCTGGTCCCGCAAAGGCCACAGTACCGGTACCGGCAACTGCCAATGCCAGGGCCGCTACTATCCGTTTTTTCATTTCATTTCGGCTCCTTTCTGTTCGTTTTACTATTTCGTTATGCATCCTCTTTGAGAAACAACGCATGATATTCAGATTCACTCAGATATTTTTTCAGCATCTTTCCGGTAACCTCAAATAACTCCAGCAAATCATCATCCGTCATCCGTTTGAGAACTGTTTGCATCAGATGGTCATCGGAAAATTTCTGCAGATAAACCTGAACGGCATCCTCGTTGGTTTGCCTGTCCAGACCATAGGCCGCAAACCCATCAAAAGTTTCCACGAAACGATGGGAATGTTTTGCCATTGAAACCTCCTCCTATTAATTTGTCATACACTTCAACTACTTTCATCATTCGTCCATTTCGACTGCAATCAGGCCTCCTCCTATCCAAAGTGAGCCGGCTCATGGAAGCTTACCCCGAAAAACCCTGCCGATCACACGGCGCTGATAAACGGGCTGGAGATAAAATAAATTCCCAGAAGTCCAATAACAGCGCCCGCCCCCTTTCGGAACCAGTTGCCGGCCCCCTGCCAGGCGCTGTTCTCCATGAGCCGTTTCACCGCGGCCGTGGAACTCCCGGCCACCACAATGGGAAGACAATGGCCAATGGCGAACAACAGGATAAACAAGACCCCTGTGACCACCTTCTCCTGGACCGTGACAATGGCCAGGATAGGGGCGATGAATCCGAAGGTGCAGGAACCGGAAAGGATTCCGTAGGCCAGGCCCAGGCCCAGGGCCCCGAACAAGCCCCGAAGATTGAGTTTGTAAAGAAGGCTTCCGGACATGGAGCATTTTTCAACGCCCAGCATGCCGAGAGCCACCCAGATCAGAACCAGCCCCACCAGCACCTGCCAGTAGCTCCCCACGTCTCCCAGCATCCGGCCCAAAAGCGCGCAGATGATACCGATCAGGGCAATGGTGATAAAGAGGCCAATGGTGAAGGCGATGGAATAATGGGCCGCCTGTCTCGGTTTGAGGAGCGTCTCCTGGCCGCCCACATAGGCCACGATCAGGGGAATGGACGCCAGGTGGCAGGGGCTGAAGACCACGCTGATCATGCCCCAGACAAAACACCCCACAGCCGCGATGGCCGTTCCCCCGGCGATCCATTGATTCACGGTGAGAAAAAGCGATTCCAGCATGGATACCCCCTAACTCTGCTCTAACGGGTTCATGGGCGGGCCATTCCGAAACAGTCTCGGGGACTTAACCCACGCCCATCTTTTTCAGTTGTTCAACAATGGCCGCCTCCGCCACAGAGTAGTGCGGCTAATGACCATTCTGCTCAAACCCCTACTCTCGAGAAAAAGTCCCGGCACATGCGTTGCAGTCCCTGTTGGGTTCCGCTGAACAGAGTTGATTGGCAGTGAAAAGCGGCTCTCCCTCCCGCCCTTTTTGTAGGATATGTTCTATTATGGGGTCGCTGTTGACGGATATCCGTCTGAAAATCAGAACCCCCATGGTTATGCCACAGGCGAGACCAGCGGCCATGGCCATGATCCCGCCCGCTATACCAGAGGCAAAACCATCGGTCAAAACCGCTGCGAAGATGACCCCTGCAATGAGGCCGAGTACGGGAATCCCCAGTAGCGAAGCCGCATTCTTCAGCAGCCCGGAAGTATCCCGAAGAACCGAAACATAATCCCCGACTTCCGCGCCCACCCCATTCAGGGCCTCAATGGTTACGGTGGAGCCGTCCGAGGCGCAGTGGCACACATGCCGATTCACATAAGACGACGCGCCCGGGACACCCGGACGGACCGGCTGAATCACCACTTCCGCCTTACCGTCTTTCTTGAGGGTAGCTACAAATCCTTCATGCCGTGGCATGTAACCGACTCCTTCTTGGCAAGCGTTCACGGTTCAAAGGTCACTCGCGCTGCACCGGTGCGTCCGGCTAACCCATTATGCGTTTCATCATCATGGCTCACACCTCACATAACAGACGCCTGCAGGCGTTTCCACGGCGTACGGGAAGTATTTCTTCCGGATCCACAGGGCGAGATGGACCAGATTGATAAGCACCGGCACTTCCACCAGGGGACCGATCACCGCGGCGAAGGCCTCGCCGGAGTTAATCCCGAAAACCGCCACCGCCACTGCGATGGCCAGCTCAAAATTATTGGAGGCGGCCGTAAACGACAACGTCGCCGACTGGCCGTAATGGGCCCCCAATTTCCGGCTCAGGTAAAAGGTAATCACAAACATTAAAACGAAATAGATGAGAAGCGGGATGGCGATCCGCACCACATCCATGGGGATCTTGACGATGTACTCGCCCTTCAGGGAAAACATCACCAGGATCGTGAATAACAGCGCGATTAAGGTAATCGGGCTGATCTTGGGGATGAACCTTTTTTCATACCACTCCTTCCCCTTGGTCTTGAGACCGATGATCCGGGACAGAATCCCGGCGATAAAGGGAATGCCGAGGTAGATGAAAACGCTCTCTGCGATCTGTCCGATGGTGACATCCACCACCAGCCCCTTGAGCCCGAAAAGCGGGGGGAGGACGGTAATGAAGATGTAGGCATAGACGGAGAAGAAGAGGACCTGGAATACGGAATTGAAGGCCACCAGGCCGGCACAGTATTCCGTGTCGCCCTCGGCCAGGTCATTCCAGACGATGACCATGGCGATGCAGCGGGCCAGCCCGATCATGATGAGACCCACCATATACTCGGGATAGCCCCGCAGGAAGATGATGGCGAGGAAGAACATGAGGATGGGGCCGATTACCCAGTTCTGCACCAGCGACAGGCCGAGGATCTTGTAGTTACGGAACACTTCCCCCAATTCCTCGTATTTGACCTTGGCCAGCGGCGGGTACATCATAAGGATCAAGCCGATGGCAATGGGGATGTTGGTAGTGCCCACCTGGAATTGGTGCCAGAAATCCACGACGCCGGGAGACACGTATCCCCACCCCACGCCGATGAACATGGCGAGAAAGATCCACAGTGTCAAAAACCGATCGAGGAATGAAAGCTGTTTGCCGACGGTCTGCTTTTGAGACATGATGTTACTCCTTGAAAAATAGCTTCCGATTACGCCTTTGTTCGTTTATCTGAATCCCTTTTTTACCGGTCGTTTCCCGATCGATCTTTCACATAGGTTCTGTATTCACTTAACAGGACTTGGGCATATTCTCTACGCACAAGTTCGGAGCTGGGGATAAAGTTCTTTTTTTCTTCCAAACGACGGATCATCTCCGTGGCGGTCTCATGGTTCGGCCTTTTGTCTTGGGCGTACAGAGCAGCCATGATCCCGTCGAGGCCTTCCACGCTTACCTGGGTATGATCCGGAAATGTCAGCATGCGCCGGCCAACTGCCGGTGGGGGCGAGACTCACCCGTCCTTTCATCCGTTTCCTTCGTGTACGGCCGCCGGGGTCTGGTGTGGTGAGGTGTCGTCCGGATTTTTCAATACATCCTCTTCATGGGGGGACATATGGGATTTCCTCCTAAGGATCTCGTGCGGGGCTATCCTTCCTCCAGTATCCCCGGCATCTTCGCTACAAAGGCCCTGATCTCATCGCGCACGCGACGGTAGTGCTTCATGGCCTCCGCTTCATCCGCTGCATCTTGCGCGAGTCTTGGGGGATCGTCAAACCCCCTGTGCATCACCCGGGTTCCGGCCGGGAAAAAGGGGCAGGATTCTTTGGCGTTGTCGCACAGGGTGACCACATAGTCGAATTCCATCTTCCCCAACGAGTCGATATCTTTTGACTTTTGTCTCGAAACATCGATTCCGGCCTCCGCCATGGCCTTGACGGCCCTGGGATCGATCGGTTTGGGCGCCACGCCTGCGGAATATGCCTCGAATTGGTCCCCTTTGAGCTTATCTGTCCAGGCCTCGGCCATCTGGCTTCGGCAGGAGTTGCCGGTGCACAAAAACAGTATTTTCATCTTGTCGGTCATCTGCTGAAGTCCCCTCCTGATTCACGAAATGGGGCCGCTTATACATCGACCCGGAACTTTCGCCGGGTTCCTTCCGCCTCGAGCGGTTCTCGTTTCAAATCAACAGCCATTTCGAACAAACTTACCGAACGGCTGGCCTATAAGATTTCCTTGATGCCTTGTGTTTTGTTCACCACCCGGCGAACGTCTGAAAGGCATCACCTTCCTTTTGGGTTTGTGACGCCACAGTTGCACCCACCGGCCTTTTTCTCAGCCGCAATACGTTCCATGATCAAGGAACGCCCGTATTGTAAGACATCCTTTCGGATATCTTCCGCGGTGTACCCGAAACAATAGCAGATGATTTCCTGTTCCATGAACGGACTTCCGGGTTATTTTTTCAACTCCCCATTGGGATTCGGTAACTGCCGTTTTATGCTTTCTTCCGATGCAAACCATCAAACGTCGAAAGCGAACTGCACCATATAGCTTCGGAGATCTTCCGCCGCTTGTTCCGCCAGTTCAGGGCAATCCTCCGGCCCCTTGACACCCTGGGCTACGAGGGAGGCATAGACCATGCAAGTGGGCTGTCCACACTGCCCGCAGTTGGTCTTCGGCAGCAGCTTGAGGATCTCCAAGAGCTTTGGTTTGGGCGCGCCCTGGTAGGAGGGCTGAATCTGTCCCCGGCGGTCCCAAACCTGGTTAATCTCCCGCTGAAGCCACTGCAAAATTTTTTCCGCCTCTTCCTCGTCTCGAAGGGCATTCACCGCAATCTCCCTGGGGTGGACCGTAATAATCTTGCCCTGCACCCGAAAGGTCACGGCCGGCGGGTCCCCGAAATATTCAAAGCCTCCCAGTTCGGCGTTAAGATAGGGGAGCGCCTCTGCGATATCCTGATCCAGATGCGCGATGCAGTGAACCGACTCAAACCCCGGATTGCACTGGGGCCGAAAGATCTCTTTTCGATAGCTCTTCAGCAGCATGATACCTCATGTTCCGTATAGGTCAACTCACACCCATTTCCTTGAAAATCCGGTCAATGTCCGCCTCGCTCATGAAGCCCTCGTGCCGATGCACCTCTTTACCATTCTTATCAAAAAAGATCTGGGTGGGAATCGCCCGAATGCCGAACCGCTTGGCCGGTTCCTTGTCCTTCCAGACATCGATAAAAACAATGGCGGCCTTCCCTTTGTACTTCTTCTCCACCTTTTTCATAACCGGCACCATCATCTTGCAGGGGATGCATTCATTGGCCCCCAGGTCCACCATGGTGGGCATGCCCTGGACCGGGATGTCACCGGTTGGCTGGGAATGGGATGCAACAGGTTCTTCAGAAGAGCACCCGGAGATCAAAAGGCCCAGTCCGCCGAAGAGGATAAACATCACCGCAAGCGTGAGTGAAAGGCGTGTGGTCCCCTTCTGCATTTACTTGACCCCCATTTCCGTTAGTTGCTTCAATACCTTTTCTTCTGCATAGAACCCCACATGCCGAAAGACCTCTTTGCCTTTTTGGTCATAAAAGACCTGTACCGGGATGGACCGGACACCGAAGCGGGCCCCCAGGAGCTGGTTCTCCCCCACGTGCACAAAAACCACGTTAAGATTTTTGGGGAATTTCTTTCGGAGTTTGTCAAGTATGGGCTGCATCATATCGCATGGCACACAACCCGCGGCCCCGAACTCCACCATGGTCGGCTTCCCGGACATCCGGGCCTTATCCACCGGGTTGTCCCTGGCCAATTCCGCGTGTTTCTTCACCCAATCCCGGTTGAGGCGGATATCTGTTCTCTTGCCCAGACCCTCAATCCGGTCATCGAGGACCGCCCTCTTTTTCTGCTCGAGCAGAAAAGGCTCGATGCTCCCCCTGACCTGATCAAAGGGCATGCCGCCGACCATCTCCTTATTGTTCTCATAAAAGGCCTTTATTTCCGCCTCGTTTACCGTAAGCCCTTCCGTGAGACGCTCCACGTAGGCCTTCAACATCTCCTCTTTGGGCTGATCAGCAGAAATGCCCATGGACAGTGCGTCCTGCCTGATGAGCATCTCCATGGCCTTTTGTTCCAGCAGAAGGAAGAGGTTCTTCTCCAACTGTTTTCGTATCTCAGGCTCCGCCTGCCCCAGGATTTTCCCGGCAAAATCCTCACGGATTTCAACTTGATGGGCTTGAAGCACCATTCCCTTTTCCATGTCCGTCAGCCTGGCCGATTTTAAAACCCCCGTGGCCAGGCCCGGATAGGCCCCTTCCACCGTAGCCGGTTCATCGGCCCCTGCCAATCCTCCCCTGCCTGCCACGAGGGGAAAAACCGCGATCCATATAACCGCCAGTATCCATACCCTTTGGTGTTGTTTCATCCAGTTGCCTTTCATTTTGAGAACCGCCCTTACCCGCAGCAAGAACAGCCTTGCCCCGGGTTTCGGCTTTGCTCGGTTCTTGCGTTTCCGTTGGCTGCCGCTTCTCTTACCGCTTCCTTGACCCGTTTTATATCAGGACGCTTGAGATCGAACTCCTTGTTCTTTTCAATTCCCAAATCGGTGATGACCAAATAGCCTTGAAGCGGGACCTCGGCATGTTCCAGAATGGCCTTGGCACAGCCGATATCGCACCCGTCGACGGCCACCATCTCCGGGACGTCCTTGGCGGATTGGACAAATCCTCCGACATGTCCGCCTACGCCGGCCAGGCAGAACATTTTTCCGAACCCTTCCTGGGTGAGTTCCACAGCGGCCTGATTGGCCAGTTGACCCACATTGGAGCCCCCCGAGCAGGCCAGGACCATGATATTTCCATTTCCTTCACAACAGTTTTCCGCCATTTATCTACCTCCTTCATTGCTATAAGATAAGTTGAAAGCGCAGAATCTGCGTAGCCAACTCATTGACTATTTCACGATACCCGTATTGCTTTTAAAATCAGGGTGCTTTTTTTCACCGCCCGTGAGCTTTGCTCACTCAAGGCGCAAAGATCGCTGAGGAATTTTTTTTGATCTCCGGTGAGAGGCCGGAAATCAAAAAGTCTCACTGGTACTGGTTTACATTTACATTGCGTGACTCATTCAGGTTTAACCGCCTGGATGTAGGCTGAAAACACCACTTTCTCCGCGCCTTCAGCCACGTTCCAGCCTTGAATGATCCTGTCACTCTGGTCCTTTTGCTCGATCCTGATTTCTTGAAATCCCAAATCAGAGAGAATCCTTTTCACCTCACCGGGTGAAATGGCTCCGGCCACTCACCCGGTATAGGCGGCCGGATTGTTCTTGAGTGCTTCCGGGATTTCTCCGGATCGAAGGATATCCGAGATGACGATACGGCCCCCCGGTTTCAGCACCCGATGGATTTCACCGAAAACCGACCTTTTGTCCGGGGAAAGGTTGATCACACAGTTGGAGATGACCACATCCACGGAGCCGTCCTCAATGGGGAGGGCCTCGATGGTTCCCAGGCGGAAGTCCACGTTGCGGATGTTGAGCCGGTCGGCGTTTTGCCTGGCCTTCTCTACCATTTCCAGGGTCATGTCCATGCCGATTACCTGTCCTGACTCGCCCACCTGCCCTGCAGCGAGAAATGCGTCGAAGCCCGCACCGCTGCCGAGGTCCAGTACCGCCTCCCCGGGGTTCAAACTCGCTTTCCCGATGGGATTGCCGCAACCCAGTCCCAGGTTTGCCTCACCGGGGGCCAGCCGGAGGTCCGCATCCCGGTAGTCCAGGATCTCCCCCAGGGTCTGGATGTCGGTAACGAGCGAGGGGCCGCCGCAGCACGAAGACGCATCGATACCGCGTTTTCCCTTTGCGATGGCCGCATACTTTTCTTTGACCAGGCCCTGTATCTCCTTGTCTTTCTGTATCATGGCATACGCCCTCCCTTATGGCGGCAATGGCTTTGTTATTTGGTGATCCACCCTTTGATTTCCTCTTTATCCGGAACCTTGCCCACGCTCTTGACTTCGCCGTCCACCACCACCGCCGGGGTTCCGAAAACCCCGTGTTTGGCAATCTCCATGGTGTCGGTCACCTTTTTGATCTCGGCGTCAACGCCCGCCTCCTGGACGGCCTCCTTCACATTTTGCTCCGTGGTTCCACACCTGGCGCACCCAGGACCTAATACTTTGATTTCCATGTTTTTCCTCCTCAATGTCTGTTAATAGTTGGGACGTCAAATGGTTGGGCAGCCACACGGTTACCCTGGCTTCAGCCTTGTGCCTCTTCCAGCCATTGCTTCAGTTTGTTTTTCGGAGGCACCTTTCCCACTGCCTTGACGGTGTTGTTGATGATCAAGGCCGGTGTTCCCATGACCCCGTATGTGCCGATCTCCTTGACATCCCGAATGTGCTGTACATCGGCCACAATCCCTGTCTCCGACATGACCGCCATGAGATCCTGCTCCAGCCGATCGCACTGGCTGCATCCCGGCCCCAGCACCTTCACCTCCAGCCCCTGAGGGGCCTCCGCTTCAACCGGTTTTCCCAGGAATTTTTTGAATTCCCGCAAAAAGGCCTGTCTGTATTCTTCCTGCACAGTGGGGGGGATATAGTTCTTCTTGGAAAGCCGCGCCAGAAGCTCATCTCCTACCTCGGCATCCGCTTTTTCTGCATACCCCGGGGCCATATCTTCTATGACGGGCTTCAGACCGATGACCCCAACTGAAGAATTTCCCACTCTGATCTGCGTTACATCATCCTGAGACATATCCTTATCCCATTTCTTGTTCACCGCAAAGCCGCCAAGAGCGCAGAGATTAGTTCTTTTCTTTTGCTTTTCGGCCCTCTCAACGAAAAGCAAAAAGAATAATTCTTCTTTGCGGCCTTTGCGACTCTGCGGTGAAACTATCCTGCAATCCACCCGTAGGTCATCCCGGCCATGCTGCTTAAGATCACGATGATGACACAGAAGGTGGCGGTTTTCTTAACCCCCATAACCCCGCCGATGACCAGCATGTTGGGCAGCGACAAGGCAGGCCCGGCCAGGAGCAGCGACAGGGCCGGGCCCTTGCCCATGCCCGCGCCCAACAGCCCTTGGAGAATGGGGACCTCGGTGAGGGTGGCGAAATACATGAGCGCTCCGGAGAGCGAGGCAAACAGATTGGCCCAGATGGAATTTCCTCCTACCAAAGTCTCAATGTAATGCTCCGGGATCAGGGCTGCATGCCCGGGCCGGCCCAGCATGAAGCCGGCCACCAAAACCCCGGCGCCCAACAAAGGCAAAATCTGTTTCATAAACCCCCAGGTGGACTGGACCCAGTTCACTCTTTCATCTTTGACAAACCAGCGCTTCAGCATGAAACCCAGAATGATGAGAAGCCCGGCCGTGATATACCATTTGGCGGCAAAAACAGCCGGCCACAGTCCGGTGGAGCCTTCGGCCGGTTTGGCAAAGGCCGCAAAAATAAGGATCAGCACCAGGGTCAGCATGAAGAAGGCCTCCTGGGTCAGGGTTCTGGCGTCTCCCTCTTCCTCCGGGAGGTAGATCTGGCCTGCGGTTCGTTCAGCGTCGTCTTTCCTGAAAATGAAGGCCATCAAGAGCCCGGTGATCACGGCAAAGACAATGGCTCCGACGGCCCGGGCCAGGCCCAGTTGCCAGCCCAGGATGCGGGCGGTCAGCACAACGGCCAGGACGTTGATGGCCGGACCGGAGTAGAGAAAGGCGGTGGCCGGTCCGATACCCGCCCCCCGGGAATAGATCCCGGCGAACAGGGGCAGCACCGTGCAGGAGCAGACCGCCAGGATGGTACCGGAGACAGAGGCCACCGAATAGGAAAGGATCTTTTTGGCCGTGGCCCCGAAGTATTTCAACACAGCGGCCTGGGACACGAATACTGAAATGGCGCCGGCAATAAAAAAGGCCGGGATCAGGCAGGTCAGGACATGCTCCCGGGCGTATTCCTGGAGCATCATGAAGGCCTCCAGTCCGGACTGGCGTATTCTGGGATCGGCCCAGGGGACGTAATAGGCGCCGACGAAAATCAGCACGATCAGCAGCAGTTTCCACCGTTCTTTCATCTTAAAAATTTCTCTCCTTTGATGATGAATAACTAAAAAGCCATATAGCTATTTATCCGGACCAAAAAAAATTATCGGCTGCAGATATCCTCCCTGCGAATGGCAGGGAGTTTTTGGATCAGTTCCCCGATATCGGGATCATCTTCCAGCCAATGCCGCAGATTTCCCATAATGCTGGATACGTAAGGAGACTCTCCGCCGTCAGTAAGAAAATAATTGACCCACAGGCCGTCTTTCCGGTAATCCACCAGACCGGCTTCTCCGAGTATCCTTAAGTGTTTGGATGCGCTGGGCTGGGAAATTCCCAGGGCTTCCCGAATCTCACACACACACATGGCCCTGTGCTGGAGCATCTTGACAATCTTGACCCGGTTGGGGTCTGACAGGGCCTTCATCACTTTGGTAAATTTCCTCATGGCCGAATCATCCTTAAATTCCATTTTTGGAATATAGTAGGCCTCCTGAGACTGATTGTCAATAGTTTTTTTAAAGAAAAATGCTGGAGTGGTTCAAAGGAAACCCTGTCAACTCCGGGCCTCCCCTTTTTCACGGTCTTTCCCCTTCCGGCCTTCTTTCCGCAACTTGATTTGGGGTGGACTTCCACAGACTCGGGTTCTATAATCCGGCCTCAAAATCACCCACAGGAGGAAATCATGGCCATCAAGTCTGAACAGGACTATCGTAACCGGGTGGCAAAGCTGAAACCCCGGCTTTTCATGGGAGGCAAAAGAGTCAAGGACCTGACCGATCATCCCATCACCCGAGGGGTCATCGATGCCACAGCCCGGGTGTATGCCCTCACCATGGACCCTCAATATGCAGACATCATGCAGAGCATGTCCCATCTGACCGGTGAACCCATCAGCCGGGCCCTGCATATTCATCAGAGCAAGGAGGACCTCCACAGACGCCTGGATATGGCCCGGCTCAGCAGCCAGAAGCTGGGGACCTGCAATTACCGCTGTCCCGGGAATGAAATGCTCCCCTCACTCGCCGCCACCACCTGGGAGATGGACCAGGCTAAGGGCACCGATTATCATCAGCGGTTCAATGCCTTTTTAAAGAGCGCCCAGGAAAACGATCTGGTGGTCAGCGGATCGGTCACCGATCCCAAAGGGGATCGCAGCAAGCGGCCCCTTGAGCAGGACCCCGATTATTATGTGCATGTGGTGGAAAAAAGATCCGACGGGATTGTGGTATGCGGTGCCAAACAGCATGCCACCGGGGCCTACACCGCGGATGAAACCCTGGTGTTGCCCGGGATTTCCTGCAGGGAGGGCGAGGAGGATTATGCCCTGGCCTTCGTGATCCCCAACGGGGCCGAAGGGGTCACCTATATCGCCCAGTACAACCCCTTCAGCGTGGAGCGGGAATGTGAAGCAGACCCCCGCGTGATCGGGAACCCCCTGTACGGGCAGCGGGAAACCTGCCTCATCGTGTTCGACCATGTGCTTGTTCCCTGGGAGCGGGTATTCATGTGCGGTGAGATCGAATACACCCAGAGCTTTATCACCCGGTTTGCCAAGACCCACCGGATGAACTGCGGCGGGGCATGTAAGGTGGGGTTCATGGATCTCATTATCGGGGCCAGCCAGCTCATGGCCGAATACAACGGCCTGGCCAAGGCCTCCCACATCGCCCAGAAAATCACCCGCATGCTGCAACTCAACGATACCTCCCTGGCCTGTGCCACGGCCGCAGCCTATATGGGGCAAGAGGAGCCGCCCGGCTGCGGGGTATTCATGCCGGATGAGGCCATGAGCAATATCGCCAAGCTCAATACCAATGACGGATTCTGGGAGGTCATGGCCCTGGCCGGCGATATTGCCGGCGGCATCGCCGTGACCATGCCGAGTGAAAAGGAATTGGAAAATCCCGACACCAAACACTATGTGGCCAAGTATCTCGGGGCTGCGGCACCGGCAAAAAAGCGCATGCGAATGGTCAAATTTCTCCAGAACTGGGTGGCCGGACTCCACGGGGTGGGGACCTATCAGGGCTCAGGTCCCAGTCAGAATCAGATGATGGTCCTCTACCGCATCGCGGATCTGGAAACCAAGAAGCGGATGGCCGAGGAGTTGGCCAACGGCCTTGGGTAAGCTCGGGAACTGCAAAAAGATGAACGTCCAACACTGACGGTCTCGTAAAAAGTCAAAAAACGCCTCTTCCCGTCATTCCGGCGAAAGCCGGAATCCAGTATATTCAATCACTTGAAAAACCTCTGGACCCCGTTTTTCAACGGGGCGACGACTTTTTACGATTGCATCAACACTCAACATTGAACATCCGGATTCCAATGAAAAAATGGTACCATTTTCCGGCTTGATCAGGCTGCTGAAGCGATTCGAGTTCACACAGCAGTGCGTGGATCTTTACCCGGCAACAAAAGACCGGATAAATTCTCTCACCGCCTGCTTTCCCCGAAAGGTCCCGAAGTGCCCTTCGCACAGGAGGTCTGCATCCAGGTTCAGCAGTTTTCTAAGGGACGACTGGTAGGCCTCGGGGTCGGATAGAAACGACGGGTCCAGGGGCCCATGCACATCCTGACCGAACAGCACCTTCTCTCCCTGCAGGTGCGCGGTGTAGACCACCGACCCGGGAGAATGACCGGGCCAGTGGTGGGCGGTGATCCGGCCGTTGCCCACGGAAATGGTGTAGGGATCCTCCTGGATCTTCATGTCAATCATCAGCGGCTCCATTCGAGTCCCATACCATGATGCGGCCGTGACCTCGCTGTCGCCCCGTTCCAAATAAA
>JAIPDZ010000023.1 GCA_021737425.1 Deltaproteobacteria bacterium | reverse complement strand
AGGCCTTTATGGAATATGTGGCAGACCATGGGACCTATGCGGACGTCCCCGTGGCCGTCATTGTGAAGGCCTGGAAGGCCGCCTATGGAGAGGACCGGGTGAAGGAGTGGATCCAGGCATTTGAAGCAACCGGCGGGAGACCCATCCGCAATTTTTACCGAGAAGAGGTGGTGGAGGGTTAGTGTTCCCCCATCAGGATGCCCGAGTCAGTAGGTCCCGTAAAGGGGAATCGGGTAATATTTTTCAATCCTGCCTGCCTCATCATGTCCCGAATCTGGCTCTCAGTGTAGGATCGGCCTTCCATGGTGTTCACCAGCATGTTAAGGGAAAAAAGGGCCGGAAAAAGCGGCCCGTCAGCGGTGTCCTTGAGGATAAAGTCGTGGATCATCATCATGCCCCCGGGCTCCAAGGAGGACACGGCCTTATTGATTATCATCCGGCAGGCATCCGGCCCCTCACCGTGCAGGATGTGAGACAGCCATGCCACATCATATTGGCCCTGGATATCCTCGTGCAGGTAATCGCAGGGGATAAATTGGACCCTGTCCGACACCCCGAAGCGGGCAATGGTCTTTTCTGCAAAGGGCCGGGAGGCGGGGAGGTCCGCCACCCTGGCCTCAAGTCCCGGATTGGTTAGGCAGAAGTGGATGGCATAGGTCCCGGGACCGCCTCCCAAATCCAGGAGGCGGCGGCGGCCCTTTACATCGATTTCATCTGCCAACCGGGGGGCAATGGCCATGGCGTTGTTGAACATCCCCATGAGGAAGCTTTCCCGCTCCTCATGCTCGGAAGCGACCCGTTCCCGAACCGGCTTTCCCGACCGCACCGCCTGATCCAGGCGGGACCATGCCCTCACCAGGTGATGATGGTGCAGGATCATATACCCGATGTATTCAGGGGACCCCCTGACCAGAAACGACCTGGCCGCCTCCGTATTGGCATATTGCGCCTGGTCTTTCGTCAGAAGGTCCATGGCCACTAAGGCATTGAGCAGGGTAGCCGTCCCCCTGGCATTCAGACCGAGCTCATGGGCGAGTTGGGACGAGGTGGTGTGGCCGGCTTCAATGAGCGAAAAGAGGTCCAGTTTCACCGCCGCGTGCAGGGTACACGAGGCCCAGTAACCGCCGGATAGCTCCAGCAACCTGCCCGGATTCCATTCAACCATATCTGCTTTCTCCCCTCCACATTGATATCCGACACGTCAACGGTTTTGCCATAGGTATATCGCATCTCCCATGCACCGGTCAATATGGCGGTAACATTTTACGGGCGGGCTGAAACTCCATGAGTCTGCAATTGATCGTTGACACCTGAGCAGGGGGTGCCGTAGATTCATCTGAAATGGCGCTTTTGCCGCATCAGCCCGAAAACATGGAGCCTATGATCGACGTCAATCCCATCTTAACCCGGGAACCCATAGAGGCCTCTGCCCCCTGCCGCATCGATTGCGGCGGGACATGGGACATCAAGGCCTTGGCCCTCCCGTATGAGGCCACAGCCCCCACCACCGTCAATATGGCCCTCACCCTGCGGACTCGGGTCACCCTGTATCCCCACCGGCCGGGGTCCGTGAAAATAACCTCCCACGGGTTTGAGCAAGAAGAGGTCCACAGGGTGGAGGTCATCCCCTTCACATCCCATTTCGGCCTGTTTTCAGCCGCGGTCTCCTATTTCGGCTTCCACGGGGTCCATGTGGAGATCCGGTCTGAATCCCCGGTAAAATCCGCCCTCGGCGGATCCAGCACGGCCTTGGTGGCCCTCATTCAGGCCCTCTCGAACCTGGGCCGGCGTGTGGATCGTCCTCCCCTCTCCAAGCGGGAGATCCTCCATCTCGCCTATCACTTAGAAGACGGCGTCAGCGGCGGCAACTGCGGCATGCAGGATCAGGCAGCCGCTGTCTACGGGGGGGTTCATCAGTGGGTCTGGCAGTATGGGAACCGCACCACCCCGTTCAGGCGGGTTCCCCTTTTGGACAAACAAGGGAGAGAGGCCCTTTCCCGCAGGCTTCTGGTGGCCTACAGTGGAAAGACCCATGTCTCCGCTGCCACCAACCTCGACTGGATAGATGGATTTCTTTCAGGCCGGACCAGATCCGGGTGGAGAACGGCCAACCGTATCGTTCACCAGCTGGGCCGGGCCTTCCAGGCACAGGACTGGAACGGGGCCGCCCGCAGGCTTCAGGAGGAGATGGCCGTCAGAAGGAAAATCACCCCCCAGGCCCTGGATGAAAACACCGAAGCACTGGTAGATGCGGCCGAAAAGACCGGGTGCGGGGCCCGGTTCTGCGGCGCCGGGGCCGGGGGGTCTGTGTGGGCCCTGGGGGAGAGGGAAAACATTGACCGGCTCAAGCCCGCATGGGAGAGGATGCTGGCTCAAATGAGGGGTGGCAGAATCCTACCCTGCCGGGTTGAGCCCTCGGGGGTACGATAAAAAATGGATGGAAACGCAACAGTTTAGGCCTCTGAAAGGGGGGTACAGGCCATGAGGGGGTCCTTATTTCGACCCTAAGTTAATACATGGACCCTAATTCAGGGCCCGGCCGTACACCGGGCCCAGCATACCGGTTTCGAACAGGGCCTTGAACTCCCCCAAAAGGGCGTTGGTGGCCTGTTCCACCATGAGGATGTCCCCCTCTGAAACCAGGCTCATATCCAGGCCTTCGATGGCCTTTTCAAGATCCTGAAACTCCGAAACCACTTGGGTGTTCTCATACTCCCGGTTGATGCTGGAGTGCACATCGATGATGGTTCCCACACAATGCCTTATCCTCAGTCGATATTGATCCGTTATATTCATAGACTCCTTCAGCGATCATGCCTTTCCAATCTCCCGGAGTGTATCCATGAAGACCTTATAGAATTTTTCATGATCAGAAATGGCCATACCCAATATACGGTTTACGTTCGGTACATCCTTTTTGTTGACCACCAGATCGGCGCTCTTGGAAAAGGCGGCCATACGGTCCATGGTCTTGAACCGGGGACTGATGAGGACCAGGAACATCCGGCGCCGGACAGCCATGGAAAGCCGGTTGATGTAGGCCATGATCGGGCTTTGCTCCACAGGGCCGCCGTCAAAGCCGTCGGCCAGAAAAACCAGATCAAAGGCGTATAGGTTCATCCGCTTTACGGCCTGTTCGGCATCCGCCTCCACCAGGCATCTGTATCCCAATTCCGACAGCACCTCTTTTAGGACATCTTGATCCCGGGTGTCAAGGTCCAGGACCAGTGCCAGGGTTTCATCCTCGCCGTAAAACTCCAGGCCGGTTGGTCCCGTATGCTCGCCCATCCCCGCATCCTCACCCGGCCAAGGCCCCGGGCCGGTCTCATGGATATCCGGGACATCGCGTGCCGTGTTCCGGGGCTCGATAGGAAGCTTGTTCCCACATTTGGGACACGTAACGCGTACCCGTCGGCCTTCTGGAATTTTGTCATCCGGTATATTGAGCCTGGCACTGCAATGATTGCATACAATTTCCATTGGGGCGCCCCTTGTCAAGCAGGTCAATGCCGTCCGGTCTTGCCGTAATCCGTGTCAATGGCCAACCCTTCGATGGTGGTGGTTTTTTCGCCCTTGGCCGACTTGATGCCGTCTATGGCCCGCCCCACCACGGCCTTTCTGGAGGCATAGCTCATGGCGGCCTCCTCCGTAATTAGGCCCTGCTGGTAATGCTCGGCAATACACTGGTCAAATGTCATCATGCCAAAGGGCTGGCTCCCCTCGATGATCTCATAAAAGGTCTTCCCTTCGGATTCGCCGTTCAGGATGGAATCCTTTACCCTGAGATTGGAGCCCATGATCTCAAAGGCGGCGATGCGCCCCCCGCCCACCTGGGGAAGGAGGCGCTGGCAGACCACCCATCGCAGGGTATCTGCGAGGCGAATCCGGATTTGCCTTTCGTCCTCCTGCTCAAACATGCCCACGATCCGGTTGATGGTCTGCCCGGCATCCACGGTGTGCAGGGTACTCAACACCAGGTGTCCTGTTTCCGCTGCTGTGAGGGCGATTTCCACGGTCTCCCGGTCCCTCATCTCCCCCACCAGGATCACCTTGGGGGCCTGTCTCAAGGCAGCCCTCAACCCGGTGGAAAAGGCCTCAAAATCGATGCCCAGTTCCCTCTGATTGAAGGTGGCCTTCTTTTGGGAATGCTCATATTCCACCGGGTCCTCCAGGGTCACCACGTGCACCGCCTTGGTCTCGTTTATTCGGTCCAGCAGGGCCGCCAGGGAGGTGGTCTTTCCGGTACCGGTGGCGCCGGTGACCAGAATAATGCCGTTTCTTTCCTCGCTCATCTTGGGAAACGCGGGCGGAAGCCCCAATTCCTCAATGGTGGGGACCCTCGTGGCGAGTTGCCGCATGACCGTGGAGTAAAAGCCCTTCTGGGAAAAGATGTTGACCCGGAAGCGGGCCTTTCCGGACAGTTGATAGGACAAGTCACACGATCCTTCTGTCAAGAGAATCCGGGTCAATCGGCGATCTTTGTTGATCAGATTGAGGGCCAGGGTTTCCGCCTGAAAAGGGGTCAGTTTTTGGATGGGGGGATTCGTCTCCACCGGCTTTAATTCTCCATAGCTCTCCACCTGAAGGGGCTTGTCCACCGTAAAGTTCAGGTCTGATGCGTCTTTATAAGCGCTCAACATGGTGGTGAGGATATAATCCAGTTGTTTCTGTCGCATATCCAAACCTCCTTTATACCTCGGTGAAATCAGCAGGGGGCTGCTTTAGATAGGGACGGAATTTATCCTTGTCATTGCATTTGGCATAGGCGGCTTCCGGGCTTATGATCCTTTTGTTCAGCAGGGTCATGATGGCATCATCCAAGGTCTGCATACCGAATTTGCGGCCGGTCTGAATCATGGAAGGAATCTGGAAGGTCTTTCCCTCCCGAATAAGGTTCCTCACCGCAGGCGTGGCGATCATGATTTCAAGGGCGGCCACCCGGCCCTTCTTGTCGATGCGTTTGAAAAGATTCTGCGCCACCACGGCCCTGAGACCGTCGGAGAGGGTGTTTCTGATCTGTTCCTGCTGATTTTCAGGGAAGACTTCAATGACCCGGTCCACGGTCTTGGCTGCGCTGGTGGTGTGAAGGGTCCCAAAGACCAGATGCCCGGTGGAAGAGGCCTCAATGGCCAACGAAATGGTCTCCAAATCCCGCATCTCGCCCACCAGGATAATGTCCGGATCTTCCCTCAAAGCACCCCGGAGGGCGGCGGCAAAGGATTGTGTGTGGAGGCCCACCTCCCGGTGATTGACAATGGCCCTGGCGCTCTTATGGACAAATTCAATGGGATCCTCCACGGTGAGGATATGATCTTTACGGGTCCTGTTGGCCTCGTCGATGATGGCCGCCAGGGTGGTGGACTTTCCGCTGCCGGTGGGCCCGGTCACCAGGACGAGTCCCCTGGGCAGGGTGGCCAACTTGGCCACCACCGGGGGCAATCCCAGTTGTTCACAGTTCAGGATGGTGGACGGAACCTCCCTGAAGACCGCACCGATCCCGTATTTCTGTTGAAAAAAATTGGCCCGGTACCGGGCCAGGCCGGGGATCTCGTAGGCAAAATCCACATCCCCGGTCTCCTCGAATACCTTTACCTTGTCTTCGGGGGCAATTTCGTACAGCATGGACTTGAGACTGTCATTGTCCAACTCCTTGTACTTGACCCGCTCCATCTCGCCCTGGATCCTTAACACGGGCTGCTGCCCGGACACCAGGTGAAGATCCGAGGCCCCCTGATCATTCATGAGTTTAAAAAATGCATCGATCTGTGCCACAAATCACCTCACTCCCTTTTTTCAGGCCTCAAGAACGGAGACGGCGTCTTGTGATTCACCCCCGCCACCATTCAACCCCATAACATCATTATACATGTCCCCCACCTCTATTCAATCACAAAATGGGCCCCACCCCCCTTTTCGCGCTGTCTTTATCCGCCAAGGGGGCCCACCATATCCACATGCCAGAAATTCATTGACAAGCCTGGGCCTGTCAGATAGGTTTTTGGTAGCGGTTGAACAGGATCTGATCCCCTATCTTCCATAGAGGACAGATACCGGAATACCGTGCATGAGGATGAAATTGCCGACATCACCATTTTTTGATGTGGAACCGCCTGGATCGGTTCGAGCAGGGACCGGGACGGTCAGAGCGACACGGGCAGACCTTTAACCGGACACATGTGAGGTCTGAAGTATTATCTGAAGTTCTGATAAAGGGTCTTTCGGTCCCACCGAGAGGCCTTTTTCTGTCTAAGGGATTGGTTACATCAACAAAACCGTAACAATAGGGGGAACAGGAAATATGGAACGTAAAAAAGTCACCATCAGTGATTTCATGCAAAAAAAAGAAGCGGGCCAAAAGATTACCATGATGACGGCCTATGACTATCCCACTGCCGGCCTGGTGGACCAGGCAGAGATGGATTCCATTCTGGTGGGGGATTCCCTGGCCATGGTGGTCCTGGGCCATGACTCCACGGTGCCGGTCACCATGGATGAAATGCTGCATCACTGCAAGGCCGTGGTCCGGGGTGCGGCCCACAGTTTTGTGATCGGAGACATGCCCTTTATGTCCTACCAGGTCAGTCCGGAAAAGGCGGTGTCTAACGCGGGCCGCTTCATAAAAGAGGCCAGGTGCGACGCGGTGAAGCTGGAGGGCGGCACTGAAATGGCCCCGGTGGTCCGGGCCATTGTCGTCGCGGGGATCCCGGTGTGCGCCCATATCGGATTGACCCCCCAGACCGCCACCAAACTGAGCGGGTTTAAGGTCCAGGGAAAAGACGCCGAAGGGGCCCGGGAACTGGTGGAATCCGCACGCGAACTGGAAAAGGCAGGGGCCTTCATGATTGTACTGGAATGCATCCCTGACGCGGTGGCCGCCAGAATCACCGAGGCCTTGAACATCCCCACCATCGGCATCGGGGCCGGCAAGTACTGTGACGGCCAGGTGCTGGTCTATCACGATCTGGTAGGACTCTTCGAAAGGTTTGTTCCCAAAATGGTCAAGCAGTATGTCAATCTGGCGCCCATGGTCAAAAAGGCCTTGATTCAATACAAAGAAGAGGTGGAAAGCGGTGCGTTCCCCGGAGCGGAGCACAGCTTTACCATGAAGGCGGAAGAGGCCGAAAAACTCTGATTTTATGGGTCACCGGAAAACAGGGAGGATGAAAATGCATTTCCTGGTGGTAGGTCCGGGTGCCATGGGCACCTTGTTTTCAGTCCGGTTGAGCCAGGCCGGGCATCAAGTCGCTTTGCTGGATTATAAGGCAAAACGGGCTGAATCCATTGGCAAAAAGGGGCTCCGCCTGGAAGACGTCACCGGAGAGGTATCGGTTCATGTCCCTGTGGTCACCTCCCCCACCCCAGCACCCATGGATGTGGTCCTCATCTGCGTAAAAGCCACCCAGACCCTCACGGCGGCCCGGGATATGGCCGGCCGGCTCCCCCCGCAGGCAAACATTCTCACCCTGCAAAACGGCCTGGGAAATGTGGAAATCCTCCAAAAAATCTTCGGGGAGGGCCGGGTCTTTGGGGGAGTGACCTCGGAAGGGGCCACCCTTATGGCGCCAGGGCATGCCAGACATGCGGGAAGAGGAGAGACCTTCATCGGACCGGCAGGGTCTGCTCAAGACCGCGAGGATGCGGTAAAAAGCATGGTCTCCGCCTTCCGCGAAGCCGGGTTTGACACCCGGTCCACGGATGAAGTGGAAAGTCTGATCTGGGGCAAGTTGATCGTGAATGTGGGCATCAATGCCTTGACCGCCCTGACCCGGCTCAAAAACGGGCGCCTCCCTGAAATCAGCGGCGCTCACATGCTTATGGAAAAGGCGGTGGGGGAGGCCGTGCAGGTGGCCCAGGCCAAGGGGATCCCACTCCCCTATCCCGAACCGCTGGAGCGGGTGGTGACCGTATGCCGGGCCACCGCAGACAATGTGGCCTCCATGTTGCAGGATATTCTGGCTGAAAAACCCACGGAAGTGGCCTTTATCAACGGGGCCGTGGTGAGGGAAGGGGAAAAACAGGGCATTGCCACACCCGTAAACTTTACCCTGAGCTGTCTGGTGGAGACCCTCCAGGAAACCTATGACCAGCGGGTGAACCCCTAAGCCGGACAAGCCGGAACCAAAAGTGTTAAGGTGTCAGTGTTCAGGTTTCAGAATTCGGGTTTGCTGACACCTGACACCAGTCGAAGATCCCGCTATCGCTATCTGCGGGGAAACCTGATACCTTATTGCCGATGAATCAAATGGCGTAACTTCAACAAAATATCTTCGCTTTTTGCATAGAAGTTGTGATCTAAGACTCTAATGCAGGCCTCACCCTCGCAACCGAATCGGTCGCCGGGGTCTCGCGCCTCCGGCGTAGAAAGGCTCCCATTCCACAGGGCCGGCCCCATGAAACGGGCTGCAGCCCGCTGCGGGCCGGGGCCTGCTTTTCCGCTTACCCTATGGGGAGACCACCAGCCGCTGCCCGGGGTGAATGGGTTTTTTGGGGTCCATGTGGTTGAGTTCGCACAGCCTGTCTACAGTCAGGCCATGACGTTTGGCGATACTGTAGAGGCTGTCACCGGCCTGAACCGTATAATGCTGCTTGGCGGCTGGAGATGGGGCTGGAGGTGGGGGGGTACTTGTTTTCTGGTCCCTGTCTATTCTGGAGGCCGCATTCTTGACCGACGCTCGAATCCGTTTCACCTCTTTTTCCAGGCCGTTCATCCGATCGTCAAGTCCTTCCAGCTGGCCCAACCGGGTCTCAATCCGGTCCAGCCCCTGCTTCAAAATGGTTAGATCCTCTTTGGAAACCTCTGAGCCGCCGGCAAAGAAAAAGGCAATCAAAGCCACGAGAACCACCGCCCCCACACACCCGGCCACCAACAGACCGGGGCTGACACCGGCGTCACTGGAATTGGAGGTTCGCTGATCGGTTTTGTCCTCGGCCGGATATTCCAGTTCGTCTGAAATATCCTCAAAAAAATCTCTTTCTTCTTTTTGGGTCTTATCGCTTTCGCTCATAACGCGTCTCCTTGAATCTGCATCGCCCTTGTTTCACCTCATGGTGCTTATGCCTATTACTCAAACACAGGAGAGCCGCTTCCGTCAACCCCAAAACAGCAAATCGTTCTCACTCCCTGGTGGGGTGCTTCTATGGGGGAGATGGAAACGATTTCCCCGGCTCCCCACCCGGCGTCGGGAGCCGGGTCATGCAACCCATGCGGGCGCCCGGGTGCATCCTTTTTTGCCTTTCCAGAAGCACAACATATCGCTTGACAGGGATGCGGGGAGTGGTGTAGCAAATGTCTTGGATCGGATACAGACAACCAAAAATTTAGGTTCTTCCTACACGTGAAAGGGGGTTTAAGATGAAAAAATCCATTTGGCTTTTGGCTGTTCCCTTGTGCCTGTTTTTTCTTTATGCCGTGCCCGGCGCCCTGGCCGGAGATACCATCAAGGTGGGAATCGTAGACTGTTACAGCGGCCCTCCGAGCACCTATACCAATGATGTCCGGGATGCGTTTCAATTGGCGGTAGACAACATAAATGCCCAAGGCGGGATCCTGGGAAAAAAGGTCGAATTCACCACCCGGGACAGCAAGTTCAAAGTGAACATCGGATTGAGTGCGGCCAAGGAACTGATCATGCGCGAGGATGTGGACATCCTGATGGGCACCATCAACAGTGCCCTGGCCCTGGCCATATCCAACCTGGCCCAGGAAGAAAAAATACCTTTTTTTGCCACCTTTTCCAAAAGCGCTAAAATTACCGGAGAGGCGGGTCATCGCTATGTGTTCTCCCTTACGGAAAACACGGCCATGGCCGGCAAGGCCGCAGCCTCGGGGCTGGCCAAACATCCCTTTGTGAAATACTGGATCGCCGGAGATGATTATGAATACGGCCATGCCATTGCCAACGGGGTATGGAGCAATTTGAAAAAGATCAAACCGGAGGTGAAGCTGCTGGGAGAATCGTGGTGGAAGGTGGGCGAGCCGGATTTCACCCCGTACATCACGGCCATCCTCTCTGCCAAACCGGATGCGGTCATTATCGCCACCGGCGGCCGGGACTGCGTGCCGTTTTTAAAGGCGGCCAAGGCCACCGGGTTTAATAAAAAGGTGCCTTTTTTCATGCACACGGCCACCGAACTGGCCACGCTCAAACCCCTGGGCCCTGATGCGCCGGAAGGGGTGATCGGGACCTCCAATTATTTCTTCTACTATCCCAAGACCAAGGCAAATCAACAATTTGTAAAAGACTTCCGGAAGGCCTATAACCGGTATCCGGCCGTAGGGGCCGTCTATGGCTATATGGCGGGCCAGTTTTTCAAAAAGGCCTTTGAAAAGGCGGGTGAAGTGGATACGGAAAAATTTATTGATGCCATAGAGGGCATGACCGTAGAGACCCCGGTGGGAAAGGTCACCATGCGGGCCTACGACCATCAGGCCATGCTCCCCATGTTCATGGGGGTCACCAAGAAGGTCCCCCAGTATGACTTCCTGATCGCCGGCGATATCATCACCATCCCGGCTCAAGATGTGATGCCCAGCATCGAGTCCATCCAGAAGGCCAGGGGAGAATAGGGGGCGGGATAACTCATGGAAGCCCCCAAAGCGCGTATAGGCGCCTGATCGTTATGACCGCCAACATCACATGGGCAGCCTTTTCCCAGCAAATCCTGGTAGGGCTCAGTAAGACCACCATCCTGTTTATTGTCTCATCCGGATTGAGCCTGGTATTGGGGGTCCTCCGGATCCCCAATGTATTTCACGGCTCATTGTACATGATCGGGGCCTTTATAGCCTACAGTGCGGCCATGGTCCTGGGCGGCTCCCCTCTGGGCTTCTGGGTGGCCCTGGTGGTGGCCCCCCTGGGGGTGGCCCTGATCAGTCTGATTGTGGAACGGGGATTGTTCTGCCGTCTGTATGAGCGGGAGCACCTCATGCTGCTCCTGTTCACTTTTGCGTTTATGCTGGTGTTTGGAGACCTGGTCAAACTGGTTTGGGGATCGGATTACCGGTCTCTTTCGGCCCCTCCTATTTTACAGGGCTATTTCTCCATCTTTGGCCTCCCTTTTCCCCGCTATAACGCCTTCCTTCTCCTGATCGGCCCCCTGGTGGCCTTCGGGCTGTGGTTTCTGACCAACAAGACCAAGATCGGGAAGATCTCCCGGGCCGCGGCCGTGGATCGGGAGATGGTGGGGGCGGTGGGGATCAATGTCAGCTGGGTGTTTGCAGCGGTATTCATCATCGGGTGTTTTCTGGCAGGCCTGGGCGGGGCCCTGGTGGCGCCCACCCAGAACATTACCCAGGGCATGGATCATGCCATCATCATCGAGGCATTTCTGATCGTCATTATCGGGGGCCTGGGCAACATCTGGGGGGCCCTCTTGGGGGCCTTGATTTTCGGCCTCACCGATTCCATAGGCATCCTGGTATGGCCCCAGTTTGCCATTGTCTTCCCCTATATCGCGGTGGTGGTGGTGTTGATGTTTCGGCCTCAGGGGCTCTTGAAATCCGTATGGTAAGGAGTGTGTCTTGTTTGCCGCTGCCATAAATAAACGATCTTTCGGGATAGCCGTGACCCTTTTGGTCCTGCTGGGGGTGCTGCCGTTTTTTCTGGACCGGTTTTACATCTACCTCACCGCCCTCATCCTGGTCACCGGATTGTTGGCCACCAGCCTCAACATGGTCTTGGGGTATGGGGGGATGTATCAGTTTCACCATGCCGTGTTTTACGGCGTCGGGGCCTATGCCTGTGCACTGACCCTGATCAAGACCGATCTGCCTCCCTATGCCGGGTTTATCGTGGGGCCTGTGGTGGCTGCCGCAGTGGGGGTCATAATGGGACTCATCTGCGTGCGGCTTTCCAAGCTTTACTTCGGTATGCTTCAGATTGCCCTCGGTTCCCTGGTATGGGCCATTGTGTATCGCTGGTATTCATTCACCGGCGGGGATGACGGGCTTCATGGGGTCCCGGTTCCCGATCTGATCTCCTCCATCAACGGGGCCTATTACTTCACCCTGATCATAACGGCCCTGTGCATGGTCCTCATCTATCTGATTATCAATTCCCCGTTCGGCCGGATCTTTCAGGCCATTCGGGACAATCCGGAGAGAAGCGAAACCATCGGGGTAAACGTTAAGCGGCACCAGCTGGTGGGATTGACCATCGCCGCCTTTTTTGGCGGCGTGGCCGGGTCCTTGTTCGTCACGGTGGAGGGTTCGGTCTTTCCGGACCTCATGTTCTGGACCCTTTCCCTGGAAATCCTGATCATGTGCCTGCTGGGTGGATGGTTCACCTTTCTGGGCCCCATGGTGGGGGCGGGCATCGTGGTCAGCCTACAGACGTTTGTAGGGATGTACACGGAATACTGGACCCTGATCATGGGAATTATTCTGATCCTGCTCATCTTTTTCCTGCCCGAAGGGGTGCTCGGATTCTTTCTGGAACGCTTCAGCTCTCGGGAGCAGGCCATGTCTGCAGAGAAATAAATATGCTCAACGTAGCATCAGTCAACAAATCTTTTGACGGATTCATGGCGGTCAACGATACGGATCTGACCGTGGAAAAGGGGCAGGTGGTTGCGGTTATCGGGCCCAATGGAGCCGGCAAGACCACCTTGTTCAAGCTGATTACCGGTCACCTTCACCCGGATCAGGGACAAATATTGTTTAAGGGAGAAGACATCTCCGCTCTCCCCCCTTATGAAGTGTGCCGAAAGGGCATCAGCCTCTCCTTTCAGGTGGTGAATATCTTCAGCAGGCTCACGGTGTTTGAGAACGTGCAGGCGGCGGTCCTCTCCCATCTCAAAAAGACCTATAAATTGTTTTCCCCGGCCAGGAATCAAGCGGTACGGGAAACATGGGAAATCCTGGACAATGTGGGCCTGACCAAAAAGGCGGATGGGGTGAGCGGGGCCCTGTCCCACGGGGATCAGAAGGTCCTGGAGATCGCCATTGCCCTGGGCAATGCCCCGGAGCTATTGATCCTGGATGAACCCACGGCCGGCATGAGCCCGGAGGAGACCGCCGTGGCCATCAACCTCATCCATCGGCTGACCGCTGAACTGGGGCTCACCATACTGTTTTGTGAACATGACATGGAATTGGTGTTTTCCATTGCCCACAGCATCATGGTCATGCAGCAGGGCAAATCCCTTATCGAGGGAGATCCCGAAACCGTAAAAAACAACCCACTGGTTCAGGAAGCCTACCTGGGAGAATCGACCTGATGCTCCAAGTCGAGAACATCCATACCTTCTACGGGCTGAGTCATATTCTCTTTGATGTGTCCCTGACTGTCTCTGAGCGGGAAATTGTCTGTCTCCTGGGCCGGAACGGGGCCGGAAAGAGCACCACCCTGCGGAGTGTCATGGGCATGACCGCGCCTCGCCGGGGAAATATTGCCTATAAAGGAAGCAACATAACCGGGATTAAGCCCTACCGCGCCGTGCGCCTCGGTATCGGCTATGTTCCGGATGACCGCCGGGTCTTTGCCGATTTGAGCGTGGACGAGAACCTGGAAATCTCAGAGCGGGTCCCGAAGGGCGGGGTACGACACTGGGACCGAAAAAGGGTCTATGATTTTTTCCCGGCCCTGCAGTACATCATGTCCCGAAAAGCCGGGCTTTTGAGCGGCGGAGAGCAACAGATGCTGACCATTGCCCGGGCCCTGATGACCAATCCGGAGTTTCTGTTGCTGGATGAGCCCACCGAAGGGCTGGCCCCCATGGTGGTCCGTATGCTGGAGACGCAAATCAGTGGACTTCGGGATACCGGTCTTACCGTGCTCTTGGCCGAACAGAACCAGAAGGTGGCCCTGGGGTTGAGTGACCGGGGATACATTATCGACAATGGGGCCATCCGCTATCACGGCCCTATTGACGAACTGAAGGCCAACGAAGAGATCCGAAAAAAATATCTGCTGGTATAAGCCCCCGTCCCAATGGGGCCCACACCCGATCCCGGCATACCCACTCTTTCTCCCCCTATTACATTACCGGCAGGATCACGCCCCCGGCCGCCATAATATGCACATCGGGTTGAGAGCCCAACGGGCTGCTGAGGGCAAAGGCCTGGTCCAGGTCCCGGGCGTATAAAAACCCCATTTTGTCCGCCGTGGCCTCGGGAATATCCTCTGAGACCAGTATCATCTTGAATCGATCCATAAGGGCCAAGGTCATCCCCAGGGCCATGTTGTAATCAACGGCGCCCCCTTCCATGATGAGCCGGCCCGAACTAAAGTGATCCAGCACCCCTTGCATGAGATTTTGGCCGTAAGCGGCATGAAACCGCTCAAAGCTTTGGATAAAGGGTCCGGGCAGGATCCCTTCGCACTCTGCGCTGAGGATAATGCACCCGCCTTCCCGGGTGACCATGGCGGCAGGGGCAAGGGATTTTACAATCTGAGGGCCCTCTGTATAGGGAAAAGAGGTGGTGAGGGTAATATCCGCCTTTAATGGGAAGTGCTCCGAGATGAGCGCCCTGCTCCTTTCCATGCCAAAGGCATGGGCCTGGACCGGGTCCCCGGCCACCACACTGAAGAGCTGATCCCTGCGATCCAGGATGCTGTTGACGATGAAATCGAGCCCGGCCGAGGTGGCCACATCCCGGACGGACTGGTAAAATGGGTTCCCTTGTGTTTTTCCCAGACCGGTACCGGGGAGAAAGGTATACTCAAAATGGTGGGCCAAAATGGAATCAAAATCAGACACGCCCGGGAATAAAATCTTTCCGCCGCCCCCGAACCCGTTCATGGGGTGGGGGAAGATGGAACCGATGCCGATTTTCACATCCGCCTCATAAACAGCGGGGTGTATCCGCACCACTCGACCCGATCCCAAGTGCCCTGCAGGCACCAGATCCGGGGCATGGCAGTCGTGATTGATCACTTCGTATTGTGACAATACCTCGTTGCCGAAAGTGGCCTCAAGCTCCTTTTGGGTCAGACCGCGATGGGTCCCCAGGGCAATGACCACCTTCACCTGCTCCGGTGTAACCCCGGCCTGGGTCAAGACCCTGAGCACCGCCTTTAGAATCCGTCCCTTGGGGGAGGCCCGGGTAAGGTCCTCCACCAATACGGCCACCCTGCCGGCACCCTTCACCAGGGTATTCAAAGGAGGAGAACCCACCGGTGCGTTCACACTCGCCTCTACCGCGGCCTCCACGTCTGTAACCGGGGAAGAATCGCCCACCCCCGCAAAGGTGCGGATATGCCATCCGTGGGGGGGGGTAAAGAAAAGCGGCTGACCCCGGTGCATAATAAAGGGCCGGCTCATCTCATCGGTCGTCACAGGCCCGCCTCTTCATTGATCAGGACCACCTTGATCCGTCCTTTGGGATACGATTTCTGGGTGATGGTCCAGCTGTTACAGATACGATCCGGGCTGTTGCATTCCTCGCACCAGCCGGTCTTGACGCAGGGGGTCTTTTTGTCCAATCGCATGGCATTCACCGGAGCGGCATACCCTTTGATCCGTTCCATGGCCGACTCCAGGTCAGGGACCACCTTGTTTCGACCCACCAGGACAATCACATGCTTGGGCCCAAAAGTGATGGCCGCCACCCGATTGCCATACATATCTAAGTTGACCAATTCTCCGGTCTCGGTGACCGCGTTGGTCCCGGTGATGAAAAGATCCACCAAAAGGGATTTCCTTCGAAGCGCCAGCGACTCCTCCGGGGTGAGCGATTTATCAAAGGTATCCAGGACCTCCATGTGCGGATCCCCTTTGAGGGCATCGTAAAGCCCGGTGGCGATGAAGGTCATGGATCCTCCCCAGGAAACGCTCTTGGCGCCGGTTCTGGGGATGATTTTTTCCTGTACCACCCGGCTGGCATCCAGGGCGTCTTCTGCCAGGAACACCTCAAAATGGTTGGCTTCCAGCACTTCTTTAAGATCGGCCATACGATGCTCCCAGAAATGGGCAATGGGTTTTTCCATGGGCTGATTTCCTCCTTGCTCGGTTTGGGGTTGTAAGGTTGCGGTGGTTTGGGCCTACCGACCCTGCCTGAAAGCCGCGTATTTTGCAGCCATCCCCAAGGCCTTCATACATCGCTCAGGAGACCCGAATACGGGAAATCCCAGTTCTTCCACCTTTTCCGTCAACTCCAGGATGGCGTCGGGATTGGGTCCATAGACCCATGTGACCACCGGCTTTTGGGTCCTGCCCTTCAGTTTTGCATAGGTTTCGAGATAGGCCTTGGTGTTGTTTCCATGGGCATCGGCCCACAACACATTGAACAGGGCGTCCACATTCTCGTCATCGAGGACAGCCTTTAGAATCCTGGAATACACCGTAGAGAAGTCTTTCACCACCGGGATCATGGGTCCCAGATCCACCGGCATCCCGGCCAGGCCGGGAAATATCTCATCAAACATGGAGGCGGTTTCAGACGACAACCGGGCCGCGGCCAGTCCGTATTTGCCCCCCTCGTCCGCCGCCACCACCCCCACGCCGCCGGTATAGCTGACCATGGCGAATCGATTCCCCCCGGGAAGGGGCTGGGAGGCGAACATTTTGGGGAGTTCAAACAGCTCGGAAAACTCCCGGAGTCTCAACACCCCGGCCTGGGCGCAGGCCGCATCGAAAATGGCGTCATCCACGGCCATGGACCCGGTATGGGACTTGGAGGCCTCGACCCCTGCTGCGGTGGTCCCCAGTTTCAGGGCCAGTATGGGCTTTTGGGGGGTCACCCGCTCACACATGGCCAGGAATCTCCGTCCGTCCTTAATGCTCTCCAGATACATGCTGATCACCTGGGTGGTGTCGTCTTTCTCCAGGTACTCCAGAAGATCGGCCTCATCCAGGTCGCACTTGTTGCCGAAATCGCAGATCTTGCTGATCCCGAACCGCATTTGGGGGTAGGCAAAGGCCTGGGGGTTGATCATACCGGACTGGGCGCAGATGGTCACCGGTCCCTTTCGAAAACGGTAATATCCGGCATCATAGGGGCAGGGGTTCAGCCCATTTTGGGCGTTGGCAATGCCCGCCGTATTGGGTCCGATGATGCGAATCCCCTGTTTCTTGCCCATGGCCACGATCTCATCCTGAAGTTTGGCGCCCGCAGCATCCCGTTCCGCAAACCCGTCCGCCACCACCACCACCGCCCGGATATGGCTCTCCGCACACTCCTGCAGGACCGAGGCCACATTTCTGGCGTTGATCATGATCAGGGCCAGGTCAATGGGTTCGGGAACGTCCTTTACGGACGGATATGAATTTATCCCCAATACCTCCGGATAGCTGGGATTGATAGGGAAAATCCTGCCCGGGTAGCCGGCCTTTAGTAGAGATTTTATGACCACGTATCCACCGAACCCCCCTTCCTTCAGGGAACCGATTATGGCGATGCTCTCCGGCTCAAAAAAGCGGGAAAAGGGGGTTTCGTTGCTTGAAGCATTATCGACCATGTCCATGTTATCCTTTCCGTGCCGGGTGTTGAACGCCTTCAATCATTCCGGCTCAATCTTCAATCCCGTTTCTTGGGGAACACCTTGGGAACACGCGGTGTGTAATCATAAACCCCGATGCAGGCCTACGGCCGCAACCAAATCAGTGACCAGTGTTCAGGTTTCAGGTTTCAGCAAACAATAAACCCTGACACCCGTCGAAGATCCCGCTATCGCTATCTGCGGGGAAACCTGACACCTGACACCTTTATCGCTAATGATTCAAGGCCTTAACCTCAACAAAACATCTTTGCTTTTTGCATAGAAGTTGTGATCTAAGACTCTAAATCGGCAATCGACAATCCTCAGAGTCCCATAAATTTTGCTGCGATCCGTTTCATGATTTCACTGGTCCCGGCAAAGATGGACATCACCCGGGTATCCCGCCAGGCCCGGGCAATGGGGTATTCTTCACAATATCCGTATCCGCCATGGAGCTGGACACACCCGTCCGCCACCCGCATGGCCATTTCCGTGGTCCAGTACTTGGCCATGGACACATTCACCACCACGTCCTCACCGGCCATATGATCCAATACGAGTTTGTCCACAAAGGTCCGGCCCAGCCGGATTTCAGTGGCCATCTCCACGATTTTGAACCGGGTGTTCTGAAATTTGGAGATGGGTCGGCCGAAGGCGGTCCGTTCCTTGCAGTAGTCGATGGTGATATCGAGCATCCGTTCGGCCGAGGCCACGGCCATGACGGCACATACCAACCGCTCCTGCTGGAGCTTTTCCATAAGCATCCTGAATCCCTGCCCCTTTGGTCCCAGACGGTTGGCCCGGGGAACCCGGCAGTCACTGAAAAACAATTCCGCGGTATCCTGACTGTGCCACCCCACCTTTTTGATATTGCTCCCCTTTTCAAAGCCAGGGGTCCCTGCCTCCACGAGATAAAGATCAATGGCCTCATGGGGATTTTCCACGGCAGGATCTCGTGCGGCCAGCACCACCAGGCCGCAGTTGATCCCGTTGCTGATAAAGGTCTTCTGGCCGTTGATCACCACCTCTTGGCCGTCCTCCACCGCAGTGGTCCGAATGGCGGCCACATCACTTCCGGTATTGGGCTCGGTCATGGCTATGGCAGCGATCAACTCTCCGGATACACATCCCGGCAGATATTTGTGCTTCAATTCCTCTGAGGCAAAAGCGGTGATGTACGGGACCACGATATCGCTGTGAATGGGCGTTGCCAGCCCGGTATTTCCGGTCCGCATCAACTCCTCGATCAGGATCACCGAGTAGAGAAAATCTGCACCGTATCCGCCGTATGCCTCCGGCACGTCCATGCACAAAAACCCCTGTTCCCCCATCTTCCGCCATACGCTTTTGGGAACAATCCCTTCCTCCTCCCAGGCATCGGCATAAGGGATCACCTCCTTTTCACAGAACCGCCTCAGCGCTTCCCTGAAAATACGGTGTTCCTCGGTATACTGAATGACCTCCATGGGCCCTTTCCTCCCGGGTGTTGGAGCCGGTTGCGGGACATCCTGCCCCTGTTCATTTTTGCGGCATTATACCAGAACTTCGGAAACTTCTTCAAGAAGCGGGTTTCAACAGACCCGAGATAGGCTGGACAAAAGGAAGGTCCCCTGCATCGAGCCGCAGGGAACCTTCCGAGTATAAGGCGCTTTTCGGTTTGAAAGCGCACCCGTGCTTATTGCATCCCTGCATCCATGGCCTGTCTCGCCGTTTCCACAAGACCCTCGGGAAATCCCACGATTTTATACACCAGCAGGAATTCCACCACCCATACCACCGCCATGCACAGAACAAAGAGGACAAACCCGTATTTCACAAAATCCATGGGGTGAATCATCTTCTCCCCGGTGTCCGGATAGGTCCCCAGGCCGTAGACGATGGCATTGTTGGGGGTGCCCACGATCAGAAAATGGGCAAAAGAGGTGGCGAATGCCACGGCCAGGCCCACTGCCCAGGGCTCCCCCTGAACATTGGTCATGATCCCCATGGGAATCACGATAGGGCCCAACAGGGCGGTGGTGCCGGCATCGGACATGAAATTGGTCATCAACCCGGAGAGTCCGGAGAGCCCCACCCACAGGCCGAATCCCTCGCTCATGTTGATATAGGACAGGATCTTCAGAAAACTCTGGGCCAGCCACATGGCGGCCCCGCTCTCCTTGAGCAGGGCGCCCAGGGTCAAGGCCCCGCAGTACATGAACCAGGCATCCCAGGAGATGCCGCCCAGGATCTTTTTCCAGTCAGTAGTCCGGAAAATCACCGGAATCAAGAGGGCCAGAAGGGAAGGACCGCCCAGGCCCAGTTCCTCTCCCCCCACAATCCACAGGAAAAGAATCAAAAGCAGCATGCCGAAGGTAACATATTCCGCGTAGGACATCTTTCCCATCCGTTTGGTCTCTTCCTTGATGGCGACCAGACCCGGGGTGAGATCCTTGGTCTTAATCTTTCGGCCGAAGATGACCAGCATGTACACCGCCACCAGAAGCCCCATGACCGGGACGATGGGCAATCCGTATTTCATCCAGGTGAAGAAGTCCATGGACACATTATATTCATTCCAGAACCCCATCATAATCACGTTACGTCCGCCCGCTGCAGGAGAACCCACCCCTCCCACATTCAGGGAAAAACACAAGGCAAAGAGCAGAAACTTGGCCAGGGCTGGATCGTGCTGGACCTCGCCCCCCCTGCTGTTGGCGGATACGGCCCCGAAATAGACCGCCGCCATGACCGGGGTCATGAAGGCGCACATGGCGTGGGCGGAAATAAACGATCCCACCACGGACATACTCAGGCACAGGACAAAGACGGGGACCATGAAACCCTTGGTCCACCCCAACAGCCAGGCGGCGAGACGCTTATGCAGACCCACGTCCACCACCGCCACCCCCATGGCCAGCACGCCCAGGAGGAACATGGGGGCGTCCCCGGCAAAGGTCTTTCCGATCATACTCCGGGGAAGAAGATGTAAGAAGTAGGCCAGGATGGGCATCAGGATGCCGGTCAATCCGATGGGGATGGCCTCGGTGGCAAAGAAGATGACGGCCATGGGAATGATCCCCAAGACAATCATGGTCTTCCGGGCCGCATCCTGGAGGTTGTGCGCCACCTCCCAATCCATCATCTTTTGTGCAAATCCGTACTTATCCACCACATCCACAAGGGTCTGGGGCGTGGGCAGGATGAAGCCGACCAGGATAAAAATCGCCGCACCAATGCAGATCCAGAGCACCTTGTTGGCCAGGAGCCCGCCCCCACCGGCCTCATGTTCGATTTCGTGACTCATGCAGTACGTCCTCCTTTCCTGATAAAAAAGGTCTGTGGGAACTATATCTCGCAACTCTTCATCATGTGGAAAACCTGCGCAAACACGTCCGTGAGCCTCAATATGCCCACGATCTCTCCTCCCTGTTCCACCAGCAAAGACTGATGATGGCCCATGAGCAATAGATGGATGGCCTCATCTAAGGTGGTCTCCATTTCGATGAATTCGCCCTCTGTGGGGGTATGCATAAAATGCTTTACTTTCCGTCCCGCCGCCTTGCTGCAGATATCCTTCAAAGGGGTTTCCCACAGGGACGCACTTTCCAGCATGGATTTCAGGAATTGAGGGCTGAACCCCGCGCGGGAGATACTGCCGGTATCCCCCATTTCCGCATACTTGGGTTCCAGTGCCTTGAGTGCATCCAGCTGGCTCACCTTACCCACGATCTTGTTGTTTTTATCATACACCAGCACGGCCCGGTGGAGGTACAGGTACCTGTCCCGGTCCAGCCTGTTCTGGGCCTCCTCCAGGGCCGCATACGCCTCATACAGGGTCGCCTCCTCTGAAACCGTGGCGTATTCGGTCAGCGGAACCATCAAGTCCTTCACTGTTATTGTTTTCATAATCCCCCCATCAAGTCTTTGAATTCTAAGGCGTTTATCTCATCCCTTCCCCAACTTCTTGTGAAAAAAATCACACCTTATTACACAAAAAAAACCAATTGCAAACAGAATTCTTTGAATAATGGTGACAGCCTTAAAAACCCGGATGTATCTTGAACTTGCAGGTATGATCCCCGCGGTCCGCTTGTCGTGGTTCGCGGAGGCCGATGATAGATTTCAAGTTGTCAGATGTCAAGCCATTTGGCCCTCGCCCGTCTCAACACCCCCGCAAGCTGGCACCTTTATCGCTGATGGATCCAACGGGCTGACTTGGATAAGACGTCTTCGCTTCTTGGGTGGAGGTTCCGGACGAAGGCGCTACATTGAAAACCCCCTCTATATCTTTGATCACTTTTTGTCTGTAATAATCGACCCGGGCATCATTGGCCATGACCATATCCAGCTGCCGGGTATGGATGATCAGATAGCCCAGGAGTCTCAGTCGCGCCTCCATGAAATCCTGCTCGCGGTTTTCCAGCCGGGCGATGAGCGTATCTGATCGAATATCCACCCTGAACCCGTATCGCCCCAAAATAGCAGAGATAAAATAGACCCGCTTGAGCCGTCGGTCAAAATCCGCGGCCCCCCCCTTGAATTGTAAATTAATATAGTTTTCTGCGGCCCTTTCGCTCACCATGGCCTCTACGGTGGAAAAATGGAACCCGAATCTGGAATTGAGGCTTACGTAATGCTTGGAAATCATAAAATAATTACGATTGGCATATGGCGTCCGAACCCCGGTATTCAGGGCCCTGTTGGTGGTGGCCTCAAACATCACCGACAAAAACCCCTTCCCATCCACCGGGGGAGGCCCTTCCCACGGGGTGGCCACGATTCCTTCCCAAAGTGCCAGCATGGGGATGGAGACAATATTCTCCAGCGTCACATACTTGCCGCGGACTTCCTCCTTGAACCCGTCATCCAGATTCAGCACCAGCCACTGCATGGGTACGTCACAAAAGAGCTGCTTACTGGAGCGTTCCGGGAACTTATGGGCCTTCCCGAATTGGAACATCTCCTGCACCGCCTTTTCGTGACAATATCGGGTGATATCATGGAACGTCTTACAGTTTTCAGGACGGAACCCCACCGCATCCGGGTCCAAAAGGTGCAAGGGGGTGATATACCGGGCCACCCGGCTAAGGGCCTCATAGACCGGGCTCTCCCTCATCAGAGGCTTGGGGGGCTCCCGGGCCGCCGTGAGCGCCTCCACGCGGCCCCTGTAGATGGTATTGGCATCCGCATCCACGGTAATGAGTTGATCCGCCTCAAGTCTGTGGGTGGCCCCCTCCACGCCGAACAGGGCCGGGACATCGAATTCCCGCGCCACATTGGCCAAATGACCGGCCATACTGCCCTGTTCCACAATGACCGCCGCGGCCCTATTCAAGGTAGTGGCCCAGCGGGGCAAGGCCTGCTCCGCCACCAGAATCGCCCCCTGGGGAAATTTGAGGGCGTCCATGTCCTTTTTCACCATAAAGACCTTTCCTGCGGCCACGCCCGGGCTCACTGAAAAGCCGCCCTGATACACCACCGCGTCTGAGGGGAGCCCGCCGACCGGAGGAGATTTTGAGGAGTGGGGCGGTTCTTTCTGTCTGAGGGGCCTGCACTGAAGCAGCACCATGGCCCCTGTCTTGTCAATGGCCCACTCAATGTCCTGGGGAAGCCCATAATACGCCTCCAACCGAACGGCCATCTCTGCCAACTCCATGGCCTGTGGGTCCTGCAGAGAGGGGGCGGTGCGTTCATCTCCTTTTAGAGGGAGTCTCCGGACCCCCTCCTTGGGAAAAGAGATCAGTTTGTGCGTTTTGATGGGGATTTCCGTTTTGATCATACGCCGGGGTCCTTCCCGGGAGATCACAAAAAGGTCCGGCGAAACCGTCCCGTCCACCACAGACTTGGGGAGCCCCCATGCCGAGTTTATGTAGACGGCATCATCCCTGATATTCACCGGATTTCTGGAATAGGCAACCCCTCCGGAGACCGCCTCCACCATTTTGACACATCCCACGCACATGGCCACATCCTCATCCCGAAGCCCCCGGTTCAAGCGGTAAGTCATGGCCGGAAGGCTGTATTTGCTGGCCACAATCTCTTTGTAGGCCTGGAAGATATTCTCTCCACTCACATTGAGCTCAGAGCGGTATTGACCCGCAAAGGAGGTACCGGCCACGTCTTCCCCCAACGCGCTGCTGCGCATGGCCACCTTGACGTCTTCCCCCTCGGCCGCTTTCATGTCCTGGTACGCCCACGTCACAGCAGACTCCAAATCCGGGGGGATGTGTGAGCGAATGATCAGTTGCTGAAGGTCCGCACTCAGGTGATAGAGGCGTTGGGGATGCTCCACAGGCGTGGCCTGGATGCGGCGGTCGATTTCAGCCTGCAGCTCGTTATGGGCAATAAAGCGGCGGTACGCGTCTGCCGTTACCACGAACCCATCGGGAACGCGCACATGCAGCCGGTTCCTGAGTTCGCCGAGGCTGGCCATCTTGCTCCCCACCTGATCGGCCATCTCTTTGTTTACGGCGGTTAGCGGAATGACCAGGGCGCCTCCCCCGGGCCCTTCCTGTCCGGCACGGATGAACGGGTTAATTTTTTGCTGAATCTCTTTGAACCGCTCATACAATCCCTCATATTTTCCAGGGGCCAGTTCATTTAAATGCTGGGTGATTTGCCAGACATTCGCTGCCACCATGGTGACCCTGGACCGGACAAAGGTCATCCCGAAAGGCTCTGTCCCCGTGAGGGCGGCTTCCATTTCCTGCATGATCTCGAGGGCCTTGTTGTTGGCACTCAGCAGCAGCTTAAAGTGATGGTACCGCGCTCTGAAGGCATTGCGGAGCTCTTCCACATTGGCCGGGACCTCTTCCTCCTTTTTGGAGAAGAGGGATTGTATACACGCTTTGAGTCGACCCATGGGCGATACCTGAGGGAGTTCCATTGGGGATGTAAGGGCTGGACCCGATTTTATACCATGCGGGCGTCATGTGCAATCACGGGACGGGATCATGCCCAACCAAAAATGGCTGAAGGACAGGATTTCCGTGCCTTCAGCCATCGAAAACGTCCTTTTTGAAGATGCACAGCGCGCGCGAGCCCTGCATCAATGCTCGAGCCGCATCCCCCATCCCTCAAACATGAACATGATGCCGAACCCATACCACAGGGTATAAATGACGTAAAATGCCAGAGAAAAAATTACAATGCCCATGCGCTCGGTGATTTTTTGCGGCTCAATGCCGTAGTAGTTGTAGGAGGTTTCCACCGCCTTCTTGGCCACCACAGACACCACTTTGGCCTGATTGAATTCCTTCTGCCGGGTCAGGGACTTGTCCATCCCCTTACAGGCCGTCCACCAGTTGAAAAGGACCCTTCTGGCATCATAGCCGTACTTGGCTGCGACCTTTTCTCCTTTGTTGAAGTACATACTGTCCGCATCTGCGAGACAGTTCTTGAGGATTTTTCCCAGATCACCCGACACCTTCAATTGCCCCCCGGCCACGGTCACATCTGCATTGCCGGACTCAAAGAGCATGGCCGTCTGTTCCGCCTGCTTTGGATTTGCCATGGCAAAAGTGATATCCACGCGCTTATCCACAAACGGCTCCACCTCTTTGGTGACCGCAGGGATATAATAGGCCGACCCCTTGGATATGGAATTGTACAATGAATCCAGATATTCCAGGCCGTTCTGCCCCTTGAATACGGGCGAAAAGACAACCATTAGCACCCCCAAAAAAATGAGGACCAGGATAAGGCCGGTGTAGAACTCCTTTTTATTGGCTATCATGATGTCACCTCCCCGCCCTTGAGCACGCCGATATTTTTGAGAAAGGTGCCGATGACCCACACGGAGAATCCGCCGATCACCATAAAAAAGGCCCACACCCCGATCTTTTCCAGGACCATCCCCAGGGACCTGGAGATGGGAATCACGTCCATCTCTCCCAGTTTCCCCGGCAGGGCAAAGATCCGGTTCACAAACCCGGCCAGCACGGCCATGGCGTAAAAGCCCCGGATGGTGATGCCGGGGACCACCTTGGTGACCATGGCCCCGATCTGGATTCCGAGAAGCGAGCCCAGGAGCATACCCATGGCCAGGGTATAGAAGATGAATCCGAATATGGCGTACTGGCTGATGGCTGCATACCCTGCGGTAAACACGATCTGGAAAATGTCCGTGCCCACCGTGGTCATGGACGACACCCCCAGCATGTACACGAAAATGGGGAAGGTCAGAAAGCCGCCGCCTACCCCCATAATCCCGGCGGCCAGTCCCACCAGCCCCCCGCTTAACACCAGGAATATCCAGGAAATGCGGCGGCCGCCCGGGGCGAGGTCATGATCAAAACCGACCATGGGCGGTACCTTGACGGCCTGGACCTTTTTGGGCAAATTCCCCATCTCGGCCCCTTCGTCTCTTCCCCCGGGGGTCTCGTGCAGTTCATCTCCCCCGTGGGGTGCGGTCCTTTTCCCGGCCTTCCTGGCCCGCAAAAAGTCCGTCATGGCATACGCCCCCAAAAATCCCAGCATGAGCGAGTAGATGATGGTGATAAAGGTGTCGCTCAATACCGGGTTGATTTCATACAACACCCGGTTGATCACCCCGCCCAGGGTGGCCCCCAGTATGGCCCCGATCAGAAAGACAACGGCCAGGGCCACAGAGACATTGCCCAATTTCCGGTGGATCACACTCCCCATAATGGCCTTGGCAAAGATATGAAACAGATCCGTGCCCACGGCCAAAATGCCCTTGATGCCGGCACTCATGAGGGCCGGAGCGATAATGAACCCACCACCGGCCCCGATACATCCGGTGATCAACCCGGCCCCCAGACCGATGAGGATGGAAACAATAAAGATGCCGGTGCCGTAAAAGGCGGGGCTGTAGGCCTTTTTCCCCCCCAGGAGGTCGGGCATGGCCTGGCTCACCTGTTCGGCAAAGGCGATACCCCCCAGCAAAATGGGGAGCATGAGCACCCCCAGGAGGATCAATCGCTTTTTATCCCCCAATATGGTGTTGGACACGTCAAGCTCCCACCTGGCGTGGGCCCTTGCCCCATACATCATGAATTTTCCCCACTCACGAATAAAATTCATTTCCCTTTACCTCCCGCCCAAGACGTTTGGGCAAACCATTTAAGGTTATTCATTACGAAAAGCAGTATTTTTCCTCGGGGCCATGGCGTCTTTTTCCACCCTAGTCTTCACCCTGCCATATTTTTGATTTTCTCTTCGTGTATGGTCTTTTTTTTGTGTGCGTCTTGAAGCTTGTACAGAAGCTGGTCGATATCCATGGGCTTCATGAGATAATCGAACGCACCCAGTTCCATCCCCTCAATGGCCACTTCCACATTGGCGTGCCCGCTGAGCATAATGACCTCGATCAGGGGGTAGCGACGCTTGATCTCCCGCAAGGCCTGGAGTCCATCCATTCCGGGCATCTTCACATCCAGCACCACCACGTCCACAGGTCCTTTTTCCAGCTGTGCCAGTGCTTCTTGACCGCTTGCGGCGCATGAAACCCCCACGTTTCGTTTTTTCAGGCGTTTTTCCAGTGTCTCCAGAAAATCCGCCTCATCATCCACCAGCAAAACGCGCAATGCATTCAATGACATCACCCCCTACTGCACAAATATCCAACCCGGCATCTTGAGAGGACTACCTACAGGCCGCTTCGATTTTTTCCACCAGATCCTCCAGATCGCACGGCTTTGTCAGGTAATCAAAGGCGCCGGTGGCCAGCCCTTGTTGAGCGGCCCTTTCCGACCCGTGACCGGTGAGCATGATCACCGCCATTTCCGGATAGGCCTTCTTGAATATGCTCAGCACCTCGATGCCGTCCATGTCCTCCATCTTGAGATCCAGGACCGCCACATCAAAGTCCTGCTTCCGGATGGCCTGCACCGCCTCTGTGCCGCTGTACACGGCGGTCACGTCCATACCCCGCTTACTGAGTCGTTTGCTGACCACGTCAGTGAATGGTTTTTCATCATCAACGAGGAGCAGCCTGATCCGGTCTCTGCGAGTATCCATCATGGGAACACGATCCTTATGGTTTCGATTCAATCCGGGCGTATCCCATCCTACGCCTCAGTGATTTCATCCGAAACCACCTTCTCTCCGGCTTCTTGCTCCGGGATGGGGATTTTGACCCGGAAGGTGGTCCCTTCATCCAGGGTGCTTCTGACCTCAATATCCCCCCCCATCTTCTTGATAATGCCGTAACAGATGGGCAGGCCCAGTCCCGTGCCCTTGCCCACCGGCTTGGTGGTAAAGAAGGGATCGAATATGCGGGTAAGATTGGCTTCCGGTATGCCCGGGCCATCATCCGCCACTTCAATGACCATATGGTCTTCCTCCAGGCGGCTGGAGAGGTCCAGCCTCGATCCCTTCTTTTCCATGGCATCTAAGGCATTGTTGATCAGATTCAGCAATACCTGCTGAATCTCGGTCTGGGAAATCCGGAGGGTGGGGAGATCATGGGCCAGATCTGCGGTCATGGTGATCTTATTGTACCTGGCCCGCTGCTCGGAAAGGGCCACAAGTTCCTCGATCACATTGTTGAGCCGGACCTCCTGAATCCGGGAGTCGGTTTTCCTGGCAAAGCTGAGCAGCTTATGGGTGATCTCCTTACACCGGCTCCCCTGGCTCCGGATCTGGCCCAATGCCCGCTTGAATTCCGCCAGGTTTTGCCCTTCCTTGAATTCCTCCTCCTGCAACAGGTCTTCGATCCACCCCGCCTCCTCCACCATAATGGCCACCGGGTTATTGATTTCATGGGCGATACCCGCTGCCAGTTCCCCCACAGTGGCCAGTTTGCCCGTCTCCACCACCTGCTCGTTCATCATCTCCTTTTCCCGGTCCGATTCGGCGATCCGATTCACCATCCGC
>JAIPDZ010000022.1 GCA_021737425.1 Deltaproteobacteria bacterium | reverse complement strand
CGGGGATGATGTCCGGCAGATTTTCCCCACTCCCTTTTGGGTTTTCGTGAATGGCACAATGTAAATGGCACCAAAAAGAGTCATAATAATTGCCCAGAATCAGCCGCTGGACAACGATGCCCACCTGAGACGGAAACTGGCCGATGCAGAAAAACGGGCCGAACGTCAGTCCGCCCGTTTTCCCGATCTTGATCTCCCATGGCTTCAAAGAGAGGTCCACCGATATATCCTGGACGCATCCTTGTTTTTGGACGGCCGGTACACGGACCTCCTGGACCTCATGAATTTCGTGAAACACGGCCGCAGGTTCCCGGAGTTGACCTCCCAGAATGCGGCGCAATATTACTCCCTCGCCAACACGGTGACCCTGAACGGGATCTATCTTCATCAGTACCTTGAAAAACACGGGTATGCCCCCCTGGTGGTCCAGAACTATGCCACCCAAGATCTGTCCGAGATTCTGACCGGAGATGCGCTGGCGGTCTGCATCTCGTCCAATTTTGTCTTTATGAACGATATCCGGGAGATGGCTGAGGAAATCAAACAGTATGCGCCAGAGGTCCCGGTTATCGCAGGAGGAATGCTGGTAAAGAAAGTCCTGGATGCGGGGGAACATTTTTCCCAAAGGACCTACGAGCATTTGTCCGGATTTCGGGGGAAGGTGGATGCCTTTGTGGTGGAGGCCCAGGGAGAGCAGACCCTGGTCAAGCTCCTCCAGTGCCTGGAGAGAGGGGCCCCGCTGGATGAAGTGCCCAACCTGGCCTATTTCGACGGGACGGGAAGGCTTCATTTTACGGAGCGGGAGGCGGAGGAGATCCATATGGATGAGACCGCCGTCGCCTGGGACCGCGTCCCCGGAAAATACCTTCGCAAAATCCTGCCCCTGAACAGCAGCCGGGGGTGTGCCTACCGGTGCCGGTTCTGCACCTATCACTGGTTGTTTCCCCGGGTGAGCTTCAAGTCCATTGAGGTGCTCAAAGCGGAATTGAAAGCCATTGCCGGGCTGGGGTTTGTCACCCATATCCGGTTTACGGATGACAATTTTACGGCCAACCAGGCACGGATGAAGACGGTCTTGGAGATGATGATCCGGGAGGGGTTTGAATTTACCTGGTCTTCATTTGCCCGGGCCAGTGCATTGACCCCGCAACTGGTGAAACTCATGAAGCGCGCAGGGTGTGAATTTGTGGACCTGGGGCTGGAATCCGGTAGCCAGCGAATCTTGAACCATATGGACAAACGGCTGGAAATCACACAGTCTCGACAGGCCGTTGCCATGCTCAACGATGCGGGCATTATCAGCCGGGGGAGTTTCATCATCGGGTATCCCGGGGAGACCCCGGATACGTTTTCCGAGACCCTCCAGTTTATCAATGACAGCGGACTCCCCTATTATCATCCCTACCTGTTTTACTACACTGCGAACACCCTGATTCACCAGGAGCGGGAGCGTTGGGGACTGAGAGGCCTGGGCCTGGCCTGGGCCCATGATACCATGAATTCTGCGGAGGCCGCCCGGCTCATGTCCCGGATGAGCGCCGAGATCGACAAGAGTTTCACCGACGGCCAGACATATGTGGAAGAAATCTATAAGCTCCTAAGAGGGGAGGGATTCACCCCACAGCAGATAGCGGCCATTTTCAGATTGAAGCGGGAGTTGTGGTTGGCTATAAAGGACCCTGCACCTTCTGCCGCCTCCCCTCGACAGAGGGAAGAGATTTTGTCGGACCTGGAGAGACTGGTGACGTGATGGTTATTGGAATCCTCACCGTCAGGGATGAGCGGTATCATCCCAACCGAAGATTGATGGAGGCCGCAGCCGCTCTGGGCCAGCCCCTGGCCCTGATCCACACCAGGGATTGCCTTTCCCGGGTCCGGGAAGGAGGGTCGGAGCTGGAGGTTGTGAACGGTCAGGTCCCGGATATTTTGCTGCCCAGAATCGGGGCCACCATTAATGACTACGCCTTGGGGGTGGTCCGGCAGTTTGAGCAGGCAGGCACCGCTGTGATCAATGGTGCGGATGCCATACGGCTGGCAAGGAACAAGTTCATGACCCTTCAGTCCCTGGCCCATGACCGGATACCCGTACCGGATTCTTTTTTGGTGGTCAACCTCAAGGGATTTGAGCAGGCGGTTGCCGCGCTCGGGGGCTACCCGGTGGTGGTCAAAATGCCCAGCAGCAGGCAAGGTGCGGGAGTGGCCCGGGTGGGCTCCCGGGTCACAGCGGAATTCATCATGCACAATCTGCAGGATATCACCAAGGGTTTGTTGATCCAGGAGTATGTCCCTTCCCCCGGACGACTCGATATCCGGGCCTTTGTCCTGGGGGGCCGGGTCCTGGGCGCCATGGCCTTGCGGCCGGAAAATGGGGATTTCCGGTCCAATATCCACTTGACCGGGAGCGGCACACCCATGATCCTGGACCGCATGCTGCGTCAACTGGCGATCCAGGCGGCCCAGAGTGTGGGGCTCGAGATCGCCGGTGTGGACATGATGGTGGATGAAGCCGGGCAAGGGAAGGTGATCGAGGTCAACTATACCCCCGGCTTCAGGGGGCTGGAGGAGGCGACAGAGATGGATATCGCCACCCAGATCATACAATACGCCGCCCATGAGGCAAGAGGTGAGAGATGGACATAGCCTTCTTAATGGATCGATTGGATACCATTGCACCGGAAAATGAGACCACCAGTCACCTGATGTACGAATGTAACCAGCGCGGCCACGGGGTCTACTTCCTGGAGCCTCACGATATCTATATTCGGGAAAACAAGGTGGTGGCCAGAATGCGCAATATTACCGTACCTCCGGACCTTTCCATGAGGAGATACTGGCGTTCCCTGATCAATTGTCTCAAGAAGGATGAACTCATATTTGAAACCGTGACCGATCTGGATGCCCTTTTTCTGAGAAAAAATCCGCCGCTTATATACCAGACCATCGAATTTCTATCTTCGGTCAATGATCAGGTCTTTATGATCAACAGCACCACGGGTCAACTTTTGGCCAACAGCAAGCTCTATACGCTCAATTTCCCGGAGATCATTCCGGAGACCCATGTCTCCAGGGACCCGTCCCGGCTCAGGAAGATTATCAATGATTTCGGGGGGGCCATGGTGGTCAAACCCCTGCAGCGATATGGGGGTGAAGGCGTGATCAAGGTCAGTGTCCTGGACCAGGAGAATCTCAATTCACTGATCAACTACTATGTGCGGGCATACCGGTCCTATCCGGAGAGAGAACCCATTATGGTCCAGGAGTATCTGGAGAATGTGCAGAAAAAGGGGGATGTGCGCATCCTGATGTTAAACGGTGAAATTATTGGAGCCATGAGGCGGAAACCCCGTAAGGGGGATTTCCGGACCAATATCCATGCGGGGGCCAGGGCCTACAGGCATACCCTGACGGATACCGAGTGGAGGATCTGCGACACCATTCGGGATCGGCTGATTGCGGACGGCCTGTATTTTGTAGGTGTTGACGTGATAGGCGATAAGATGGTAGAGATTAACTGCGTCAGTCCCGGCGGGATTCCCCGCATCAATCGAATGGACAATGTGAAGCTGGAAGCACAGGTGATCGATTTTATTGAAGAGAGGGTTGCCGCCATGAAGGGGCAGGCATGAGGCACGTCGAAGGGTCCCGGCACAAGAAGACGCGTCATTAAGACGCCGGATGTCAGGGGAGGTGGTTTTGTCCACAATCAATTCCAAGGGGAAGAAAGGGAAGGTTATGAACCGGATCCATGGAAGATCTCGCTGTATTTGGAACAAATGGAGTGTATTATTCGTCTGTGTGGCCATTCTGCTGGGCGTTTTTCTGGCGGGGTCCGCGTCACAGGCCGCAGATATGCTCAAGGTGGGGCTGCTGGAAGAACCCAAGAGCCTGAATGTCTGGCGGGCCAGCGACCGGTGGTCCTGGAAGGTTTTGGGGATGATCTACCAACCCCTTTATGTGAGGGATCCTGAGACCCTGGATTTGGTCCCGTGGCTGGCGGCAGAAGCACCTGAGCTTGATGCCGATACCCTCAGCTATACGGTCAAGCTGAGGCCTGCCAAGTGGTCCGACGGCACCGCCTTTACCTCGGAAGATGTGGCCTTTACGGCCCGTCTGATCAACGAATTCGAGATTCCCCGGTACCGCTACAAATGGCAGTTTGTGGATAAAATTGAGACCCCGGACCCCCAGACGGTCCGGTTTTATCTCAAGGAACCCAAGGCCATTTTTGTGCCCAGATCCCTCACCATTCCCATTGCCCAGAAAAAACAGTGGGCCCCCATTGTGGAGCAGGCCAAAAAGACCGAAAAACCCCTGTCCACATTACTGAATCACAAGATGGAAAAACCGATCGGATGCGGTCCGTTTGTGCTCGAGGAGTGGCGGAGCGGCGCATACCTCTACCTCAAGAAGAATGAACAGTTTTTCGGCTCCGGCAAGGAGATAAACGGCCGGGCCCTGGGGCCCCATATCGACGGGCTGCTCTTCAAGGTATTCGGTACCTCTGATGCCGCCGTTCTGGCCATGAAAAAGGGAAGCATCGACTTTTTTTGGTGGGGGGTCCAGTCCGGATACATGGACGACCTGAGGCAAAACCGCGATATACGGCTTTTTACCAGCGAGCGAAGCGCCCTGTACTACATGGGATTCAATGTGAGGCGTCCGCCTTTCAACGATCCCCATTTGAGGCGGGCCGCGGCCATGCTGATTGATGAGGATTTTATCCTGAACCGGATACTCCAGGGATATGGCATAAAAATGCACTCCCTGGTCCCGCCCGGAAATGTCTATTGGTATTGCCCGGATGTCCCCCGGCATGGAGAAGGGCTTGACCGGGAGGGGCGCATCAAAAAGGCCTATGAGATCCTTCAAAAAGCCGGATATACCTGGGAAGTCCCGCCGGTAGACGAATCCGGGGATGTGGTGAAGGGGGAAGGCATTCGACTCCCGGATGGGAAATCAATGGAAAAATTCACCATTTTGACCCCACCGGCCGACTATGACCCCCACCGGGCCATGTGCGGCATGATGATGCAGGAATGGTTCCGGATGTTAGGGATACCCGCCTATTCCAAGCCCACTGCGTTCGGCTCATTACTGGAGCAGGTCAAGGTGAAACACGATTTTGAGGCCTTTGTCTTAGGCTACGGAAGACTCTCCCTGGATCCCGATTATCTGAGGACCTTCTTCCTCTCTCGAAACGACAAACGCCGGGGATGGAACATGAGCGGCTACCACAATCCGGACTTTGACCGGATTGCCGATAAATCTGCAGAGACCATGGTGCGTGCGGAGCGCAGAGAGTTGATATGGGAGATGCAGAAGATCCTCATGAGGGATGTCCCCTACATTCCGCTTTATAATCCCAAACTGGTGGAAGCGGTCCGTGCCGAGCGGTTTAAGGGATGGGTGGAAATGCTGGGAGGCGTGGGGAATATCTGGACCTTCTGTGAGTTACAGCCAAAGTGATCCGCCAATGGACCCATGTACCGCGGGACCCAAAACGGAAATTTGGACCATGGCGCATTCTGGCATGATGCCCCGTGCCGAGCAGGGGGACAAACCTTATCCTACAGGCCCGTAGACCGTAAATGGAACTGAGACGGTACATCCTTAAACGATTGGTTCAGATCACCATCATTTTTTTTGTGATTCTGACCGTGCTTTTCCTCCTGTTCCGGCTGGCCCCGGGGGACCCGGTATCCAGGATGGTGGATCCGGATATGACCCCCGAGGACGCGGAACAGCTCATCCATCAACTGGGGCTGGATAAACCGCTGGGCATCCAGTACCTGGTGTATCTCAAGAATTTTTTTACCGGGCATTTCGGGATTTCCTTCCATTATGGGGAGCCGGTGGTGGATGTGATCTGGAACCGGCTTCCCAATACCATTCTTTTGTTCACCACCTCCATTATCCTGTCGGCCCTGGTGGGCATTTTTCTGGGCAAAATCGCCTCGTGGCATAAAGGGGAGAAGACCGACTCGGTGATGACCATTGGCGCGCTGGTGACGCACACCCTGTTTCTCCCCTGGCTGGCCCTTATTCTGATCTGGGTCTTTGGATACAAACTGGGGTGGTTTCCCATCAACGGCATGATTTCAGAGGAGGTATGGCTGGACCCGGACGCCGGCTTTATCGCCAAGGGGTTGGATATCGGGTATCATATGATACTCCCATTGACCACGCTCTTTCTGATCCACTTCGGGGCTTATTTACTGATCATGCGAAGCAGCATGTTGGAGACCCTGAAGGAGGACTATATCCTCACGGCCCGGGCCAAGGGTCTGGAGGAAAAGGACATCCGGGACCGGCACGCGGCACCCAACGCGGCCTTACCGGTGGTCACCAGCGTGGGACTCAGCCTGGCCTTTTCCATCAACGGCGGGGCCCTGACCGAGACCGTTTTCACCTGGCCGGGGATTGGGCGGGAACTGGTGTTTTCGGTGAGCCAGAATGATTACCCGCTGGCCCAGGCCTCTTTTCTGCTGATCGCCATTGTGGTCCTGATTTCCAACCTGGTTGTGGATGTGCTCTATGCCTACCTCGACCCGAGAATCAGGTATTAACGGATCCATAGATATGTTCCATAAAAATGCGCCTCCGCCCAGGGCGGACATAAGACTGGCGGAAGACTGATGGCAGAGGAAACGTTCCGGACAGAGACCAAGGGGATGGAGCGGTACCCGGGGCTGACCGCCTTTCTGGAAGGATGGGGTATCTTCAGACAGAGCCTGTTGGGCAAGATCGGGCTGGTCCTTTTAATCATGTTCGCCCTGATGGCCCTGTGCAGCTATATTCCGCCCCTGATCGATCCCATGTACAATCCCATGACCGGCGTGGATCCTGTGATCACCTGCAGCACCGGTCCGAGTCGGGCGCACTGGCTGGGGACCGACTTCATGGGCCGGGATATCTTGAGCCAGCTTCTGGCCGGGGCCAGGGTGGCCTTTATGGTGGGGGTCTCCGCGGCCTTCATGAGCATCGTCTTGGGAACGGCCATCGGCATGACGGCCGGGTACATGGGCAGATTCATGGATACCTTCCTCATGCGACTGGCCGACATGATCATGGTCATGCCCACCCTGTTGGTGGTGCTGATTTTGGCGGCTGTGTTCGGGCAGCTCAACATATGGACCATTGTACTGATCATTGCCCTGTTCCGCTGGCCCGGGGTGTCCCGAATCATACGGGGCCAGACCCTCTCCCTGAAGCAGCGGCCCTTCATTGAGGCCGCCAAGGTGGCCGGTGCCTCCCATGTCCGGATTATATTCAGGCACATCATGCCCAATGTGTTGCCGCTGGCATTTCTGTTCATGACCTTTCGGGTGACCTCCGCCATTATCATTGAGGCGGCCCTGGCTTTCCTGGGCTTCGGCGATCCCGGTACGGTCAGCTGGGGGATGATGCTCCAGTGGGTATGGAAAACCGGTCACATGTTTAAGGCCCCGTACTGGCTTCTCCCTCCGGGTATCTGCATCTCGTTGATTACGCTGTCCTTTTATATGCTGGGCCGGGCCATGGACGAGGTACTGGACCCCAGATTGAGAAAGGAGGACCAGACAGACTAAATGGCCCTGTTGGAAGTGGAAGACCTGTGCATTGATTACAAGACCAAGAACGGTTATCTCAAGGCCGTGGATGGGGTCTCCTTTTCCTTGGAGCGGGGGGCGTCTCTCGGTTTTGTGGGGGAATCCGGGTGCGGCAAGACCACCATCGGCATGGGCCTCATGGGCATGCTTCCCCCCAACGGGGTGGTCCGCAGAGGCCGGATCCTGTTTGAGGGAGAGGATCTCCTGCGCGTGTCGGCTGAGGAGATGAGAAGGGTCCGGTGGCGGAAAATCGCCATGATTTTTCAAGCGGCCATGAACGCCCTGAATCCGGTTCAACGGGTGGGGGAACAGGTGGCGGAGGCCATGCTGGTCCATAACCCTTCCCTGGGCAAAGAAAAGGCCTTGAAGGCGGTGGAGGAACTTTTTGAACTGGTGGGACTCCAGACCGATCGAATCCGCGACTATCCTCATCAGTACAGCGGGGGGATGAAACAGCGGGCCATTATCGCCATGTCCTTGGCGTGCAGGCCGTCGTTGATCATTGCGGACGAGCCCACCACCGCCCTGGACGTGATTGTCCAGGACCAGATACTGGCCGAGATCCGGGCGCTGCAGAAGGAATTCAACATCGGGATCATATTCATATCCCATGACATATCCATTGTGGCCGACATGTGCCATGACATCGGCATCATGTATGCGGGTCAGTTGGTGGAATACGGACCCAGGGAGGATGTCTTTGATTCGCCGGCCCACCCGTATACCAGGGCCCTCCTCTCCTCCTTTCCCACCTTGACCGGCAAGCGGACGGATTTGGTCCCCATTGCGGGAGAAACGCCCGATTTGGTTCATCCCCCCGAGGGGTGCCGGTTTTACGACCGGTGCCAGGAGCAGATCCCCGCATGCCGGGAAAAGGTTTCCCGATGGGTGGCAATAAGCCCCGGGCATAAGGCCCTGTGCTGTCGGTGCGAGATGGATGGCAGATGATGGAAAACCAGGGCAACGCCATAATTGAAATCCAGAATGTCAGCAAGGTCTACCGCAGCAGGGGGGCCCTGTTCGGGGTTCGGGCCAAGGATGTGGTGGCGCTGAGACAGGTATCCCTCAAGATCTATAAAGGGGAAATATTCGGACTGGTGGGAGAAAGCGGCAGCGGCAAGACCACCGTGGGCCGATTGATCGTGGGACTGGAGGAGATCACTTCCGGGGAGATATTTCTGGATCAGGAGAACGTCACCGGTCTGAAGGGAAAGGCCTTGAAGGCGTTCAGACGCAAGGTTCAGATGATATTCCAGGACCCCTACCAATCGCTCAATCCCCAACGTTCGGTCTTGGATACGGTTTCAGAGCCGCTTTCCATCCACCGGGTAGGGCGTTCAGCCGATCGCAAGGAGATGGCCCACAAGGTCCTCAAGTCTGTGGGGTTGTCCCCTCCGGAGGCGTTCTTTTACCGGTACCCGCACCGGTTGAGCGGAGGCCAGAGACAGCGGGTGGCCATAGCCCGGGCCATGGTTTTGAATCCGGAATTCGTCATCGCCGATGAGCCCACCTCCATGCTGGACGCATCCATTTCGGCCCAGATCTTCAATATTCTTCTGAAGATGCGGTCCACATTTCATGTGACCCAGATGTTCATTACCCATAGCCTGGCCGCGGCCCGGTATCTCTGTGATCGCATTGCCGTGATATACAGGGGCCAAGTCATGGAAGTGGGATCCGGAGAGACCATCATCCGCAACCCCAGGCACCCTTATACGCAGGCCCTCATCGATGCCCTGCCCAAGTTCAAGGGGAGCGGCGAGATCAAACAATACGGCACCCTCCTTATTGAAGAACGAGAGGTAAACGGCGAACCGATGGGATGCCCTTTCTATCCCAGGTGCACCGTGGCCGAGATTCGATGTGAGCGGGAAATCCCCGGGTTGAGGATGCTGGAAGAGGGACATTATGTGGCCTGCTTTAATGTGTGACCAGGCATTCCGCCCGTTAGACGGGCATGACCGGAGCGCCCGGGGGGTAGGCCTGGCCGGTGCGGTTTCGAATAAGCCGTGACATCGGCCCGCGAATCATGCGTCTGCGGAATCTGAGCCAGGCCAGAGAATGTTTGAGTGCCCTGCACGGAACCCTGGTGGGGGTCGGCATGACGGCCTTCCCCCGGATGATTCCCGCCTATTTTCTGGATACCTACGGGGTGATTACCCTCAGAAAGACCTACGACCTTCCCCTGTTACGAGAAAAAATGCAGATATTCTGCCTCCAGGAAACCGGTGGCCGGCGGCAGTGGAGTCACGTGGTCCGGTCGGATCAACTATTGGCTTGCGGGCCGGTGGGAGATCACCTGACATCGCTTCCAGGGCCAAAACACCTGCTGGTCTATCAGGGGTACCCGTCCTTGGAGACCATGGCCCGAATAAGGGGTTGGCGCCTGCTGGCCAATCCGGCGGGCCTCCGGCTGAAGGTGGGCGAAAGGGCCTTTTTCCTGCAGATGGCCCACACCCTTGAGCTGCCTGAAGTCCCTGGCGCCATTTACCCCGTTGAGGCCCTTCACCGTCGGGACTATGCGTACTGGTCGGATATCTACGGCCCCAAGTTCGTGGTTCAACTCCCGGACATTACCCAGGGGGGCGGGAGGGGGACCTTCTTTATCCGCTCCGGGGATGATTATCATGGGCTCCGGGCCCGGCTTCAGGGGAGACAATGGCGGGGGATTGACCTCCAACATGTGTCCATTCGCCGATTCATAAAAGGCATTCCCGCCAGCATGTCCCTTTGCCTCACCCGGCAGGGTGTGCTCATGTCCAGACTGCAACGCCAGGTGGTGGATCCCCCCTATGTAAACGGGGAGGAGGAGGACGGCATATTCTGCGGCCATTCATGGGGGGATGAGCCATGGAGCTCGCGCACCCGGGAACTCGCGGGAGTGCAGGCGCGGTGGATTGGAGATTACCTCTGGAATCTGGGCGTAAAGGGGATCATCGGCATTGATTTTGTGGTGAGGGAAAGAGATCAGACGCCCTATCCCATTGAGGTCAACCCTCGTCTGACCGGCGCCTTTCCCATGATTTCGCTGCTCCACTTGAAAAACGGTATCCTTCCCCTGGATCTGTTCCACCTCCTGGAGTTCCTGGACCTCCCCTACAGGGTGGATGTGCCGGAATTGAACCATGATTACGCCACCCCCCTTCAGGGGAGCCATCTGTTGGTGTTCCGCCTGTCCGGAGAAAAACAGATCCATGGAAGCAGGGTAAAGCCAGGGGTGTACGAACTGGACCCCCATGAAGAGCGGTTTGTTTTTGTCAAGGCGGCCATCGGTTATGAGGCCATTCAAAACCACAGGCAATTTGTGGTGATCGACGGGCCCCCGGACCCCTGTATGCCCTGCGGTGCTCCTGCTGATCCCCTTTATCGACTGTGCCATCTTCTCTTTTCCTATCCGGTGATGGACTCAGACGGGGGCCTTTCCGCCCACGCCCGTCTTGCTGCAAGATGGGTCCATGGAAGACTGACCCAAGGAGCCGGGCCGTGACATTTCCCCTTGTCATCTCCATCCCCCATTGCTCGTCCCGGATCCCGGAGTCCCTGGGCCCGGCCCTGGCACTCTCACAGGCCGAGATCGCCGAATCCATTGATGTGGGAACCCGGGAAATATTCGGCGCCCTGCCGGCCCGGTTTGTCCTGTGCGCCCAATGGAGCCGGCTGGTGGTGGATTTAAACCGCCATCCGGCCCAACAGGGGCGTAAAGGGGTCATCCCTCAGGTGGATTACTTCGGGAGATCCGTTTACCGGGCGGATTTCCCGGCTGAGGGAGAGGAGCTTCAGGATCGGCTGGAAAAATACTACTGGCCCTATCACCGATGGTTGAAAAAAAAGCTGGAGGAGCCCGGGGTTCTGGGACTGCTGGATTGCCACTCCTTAAACGGGATCGGCCCCCTGGAGGCCCCGGATGCGGGCATGAAACGAAAGGATATCGTCTTGAGCAACAACGGCGGTCACCAGGGGGGAGGCAGGTCCGCATCAGAGCGGCTCACCTGCCCTGCCCGGTTCCTCAGGTCCATGGCCCGCATATTCATGGCCAGGGGGTTTTCGGTGGCCGTCAATTCACCGTATTCCGGTGGATTTATCACCACCCATTACGGTTTCGATCTGATGAAAAGGGAAAAATTCGCCGTTCAGATAGAAATCAATCAGGCCCTCTTTACTGAAGAGGAGGGGCAGCGGATTGTTCCCCAGCGGCTGACGGCGGTCCGGGAAAAGGTTCGGATCTGCCTGGAAGAGATCGCTGATACGCTCTTTTTTGCTTCCCCCTGATGATATTTTTTGCTATTTTGTCGCCGATTTTCCGATTCCGAACCTCAACCGGGTGAGGCTCATTCTGAAACCATTCCTTACGGAGGCGTTCGCCATGAAATGCACCACAACATCCAGGAGAAAAGGGGTTCTGCTTTTCATGTTGCTCTTTTGGGTTCCGTGCGCTTCCCTGCAGGCCATGGAAAACCGCCAGTCCAATTCACTCGGCATGGAGTTTATATTGATCCCGCCTGGCACATTCTCCATGGGAAATCTTGGAGTTGATGCGCCCAAGAAGGCCAATGAGGTGGAGCACCAGGTAACCCTGACCCGGCCCTTTTATATGCAGACCACCGAGGTGACCGTCCAACAGTGGCGGGCGGTCATGGGCCGTAAGTTTTTCGGGGAAAAGAAAGGAACCCCGGACATGCCGGTGGTACGGGTTTCCTGGCAGGACTGCATGGAATTCATCCAAAAGTTGAACCGGCAGGGAGAAGGGACCTACCGTCTGCCCACAGAGGCGGAATGGGAATATGCCTGCAGGGCCGGGACCACCACCCATTACAGCTGGGGGAGGACCATTGATTGCAGCAAGGCCATGTACGGCAATAACACCCTGAAATCGGACGAGTGTGTAAGGTACGTGACCACCACCAGGGATCTCCCTGCGGATCAACCCGCACCGGTGAAAAGCTATTCCCCTAATCCCTGGGGACTCTACGACTTGAGCGGCAATGTCTGGGAGTGGTGCCGGGACTGGTACGGTCCTTATCCCCAAAAGCCGGTGAAGGATCCCCAAGGCCCCGCATCAGGTTCTGTCCGGGTGCGCCGGGGGGGGAGTTGGTATGGTCCGGGATCCAGGTGCCGTTGTGCCAACCGCAATTTCAGCCATCCGGCCAACCGCTACCAGACCACCGGATTCAGGCTGGTAAAGGAAGTGGAAAACGAGAGGTAAATTTGCCAAATTTGAAATTCGGAATTTAGGAATTGTGGGATTATGGAATTTAGATGTTTCGTCTCGTCAATTCCTTAATCCCTCAATTCGGAATTCCTGAATTAGCCTTTGATCACAATATCTTACTGCACCACTGGGAGAGAATCTCTCAGAATGAAAGGGGTAAAATCCGTGGAATATTCCATAAGCCCTGAAGGGGAAAAGTTCACCCTTCCCACAGAGGAAGAGTATGTTCAGGAGTTCGCACGGTTGGAGAAACTGGTGGAGGCCCGGCGGACAAAAGGGGATGAGATCGTCGTGGTCATGGGGCTCGGATTCGTGGGGGCTGTAATGGCGGGGGTGATCGCCGATGCCGGGGACAAAGAGACCGGCAGGCCCGGTAAATTCGTCATCGGCATGCAGCGGCCCAGCCCCCGCAGTTTCTGGAAGATCCCCCTGTTCAACCGGGGGGTGGCCCCGGTAAAGGCCGAAGATCCGGAGGTGGCCCCCCTGATTTCCCGGTGTGTGACGGAAAAACAGACCCTCACCGCCACCTTCACCTATGACGCCCTCAAACTGGCCGATGTTCTGGTGGTGGATGTCCAGTGTGATTTCCTCAAAGAGGAACTGGGAAATGTGAAAAGAGGATATGCGGAGATCGGGGCCCTGGAAGAGAGTTTCAAGATCATCGGCCGGAAGATTCAGCCCCACTGTCTGGTGTTAATCGAGACCACGGTTCCCCCCGGTACCACTGAATATGTGGCCTATCCCATGATCAAAAAAGGTTTTACGGCCCGAGGCGTCGATTCGGAACCGCTTTTGGCCCACAGCTTCGAACGGGTCATGCCGGGTCGGGAATATGTGCGGTCGGTCAGGGACTTCTGGCGGGTATGCAGCGGGATAAACCCGGAGAGCCGGGAAAAGGTGACCCGATTTTTATCCGACGTGCTCAATGTGGCCCAATACCCTCTGACCCTTTTGGAAAGGCCCATTGAGAGTGAAACCTGTAAGATCGTGGAGAACAGCTACCGGGCCACCATACTGGCCTTTTTAAACGAGTGGAGCCTGTTTGCGGAGACCAACGGGGTGGATATCATCAAGGTGATCGAGGCCATCAAGGTCCGCCCCACCCACGACAACATAATCTTCCCGGGTCCGGGGATCGGCGGATATTGCCTTCCCAAGGACGGGGGCCTGGGCCTGTGGGCCTATAAGCATCTCATGGGATTTGAAAATGACATATTCAGGATTACGCCCGAGGCCATCAATATCAATGACACCCGGGCCTTGCACGTGGCCCAGCTGGTGCGTGACGCCCTCAGGAACATGGGGCGTATCGTGGCCGCCTCCCGGGTGGCGCTCTTAGGCGTTTCCTACCGGGAGGATGTGGGAGACACCCGCTACAGCGGGTCTGAGATCATCATGCGGAAGCTGACCGAGATGGGGGCTGACCTCAAGGCCCATGACCCCTATGTGGCCCACTGGTGGGAGCTGGAAAAGCAGGATTCCTACCCGGCAGTGGGGGTTGGTTGGGCCAGGTTCTTCAGGAACCAGGAACACCTTGCCGAATTTACCATGACCCCGGACCTCAAAGAGACGTTAGCGGGATCCGATGCAGTGGTACTCGCGGTTCGGCACAGGCCCTACCTGGATCTTGAGCCGGAGGAGGTAGTGGATATGGCCGGATCGCCCCTTGCCGTGGTGGATTGCTTCGGGATCCTGGACGATCGGAAGATCGAGCAGTATTTCGAGTTGGGATGTGAGGTCAAGGGAATGGGCCGCGGACACATCAACCGCATCAAGGACAGGGTCAGGAAGCGAAAATTGGGGAAAGGTTGACCACGACCCCATGATCCAGCGTCGACTCCGGCCTTTATAAGACCCGTTTGATGGAAAAACGGGGCCTTTCAAGGCCTGACAGGTTTCAAAACCATAACGTTTTATCCGAGGAGGTCGCCATGAAAAAAATATTGGGAATTTTGTGTGTTTTGGTGATGTTGAGCACATCGGCCTGGGCGGAAAGCAAACCCATCAGGATCCCTGTGGCCGCGGCATTTACCGGTCAGTTGGCCTCTTTCGGAGAGGGAATCCAGAACGGGGCCCTGCTCAAGGGGGAAGAAATCAATGCCCGGGGCGGCATCAACGGCCAAAAGGTGAAAATTGTCCTGGAAGATGAACTGTGTGATCCCAAGGAGGCGGCCACAGTGGCCACCAAGCTGGCCAATGATCCCAGGGTATCGGTGTTGGTGGGCCACTTGTGCAGTTCTGCCACCCTGGCGGCGTTGCCCATCTACAGGGATGCCCACTTACCGGCCATCTCCCCCGCATCCACCAATGTGAGCATCGGGAAGATGAGCCCCTACTATTTTCGAAATGTCTACAGGGACGATTTTCAGGGACTCTTTCTGGCCAAATATGCCCATCACATCAAGGGATACGAAAAGGTGGCCATATTCCACGAGGTGAACGACTATTCCATGGGGCTCATGCTGGCCTTCACGAAACAGGCCAAAAAGCTGGGGATCCGTATACTGGGGACCGAGGCGTACACTGCGGACACCACCGACTTCAAACCCCAGCTCACCAAATTCAAGATGATGAAACCGGATGCCATCTTCATCCCTGGGTATGCCCCCCAGGGGACCTTGATTGTGTCCCAGGCCAGGAGCGTGGGGATGAGGAATGTGGATTTCTTCGGCGCAGACGGGCTGGATGACGATTTAATGCTCAAAAACCCGGACGCGGAAGGGTTGTTTGTCACCACCCCGTTCCTCCCGGACAAGGCAGGTCCCCAGGCAGCCGGTTTCATCAAGGCCTATGAAGCAAAATACGGCAAGGTCCCCAACTGGTTCGCGGCCAACACCTACGACGCGGTGGGCCTTGCTGCCCAGGCCATAGGGGCCGTGGGGCAGGATCGGGTCAAGATCCGGGACTATCTGGCCTCTTTGAATTCCAAGGAAAAGGCCTATGAAGGGGTGGCCGGCAAGACCTATTTCGATGAGAACGGGGATTGCCTGAAAGACGCCTTTGTCAAAAAGATCAAGGACGGAAAGTGGGTGGGTGCTGAAAAGCAGCTCCGGTGACAGGGCGGTGCAGCAACGTGGGTGGGTCCATATCAGGCCTGCTCTTTTTTTTCAGGTTTTTTGGGGCCATAATGAGGAAGCGCAGGTGAATCCACCGTAAGGGCGGGAAAGAAGTGGAAAGTCTTTTTGAGCAGTCCAGCCTTTTTCTTCAGCAACTGGTAAACGGCATTACCTTGGGGGGGGTCTATGCCCTCATCGCCGTGGGCTATACCATGGTCTACGGGGTGATCCAGCTGATCAATTTCGCCCATGGTGAAATTTACATGTTGGGGGCCTTCCTGGCCTATACCATGGTGACCGTTCTGGGCCTCCCCTTTTTTGCGGCCTTTGCGCTTACCCTCGTGATCTGTGCGGTTTTCGGGATATTGCTGGACCTGATCGCCTACCGGCCCCTCAGGAACGCCCCCAGGCTGGCCGCACTCATTACCGCCATCGGCATGTCCATCTTTCTTCAGAATCTGGCCCTCATGATCTGGGGCTCTCAGATCAAATCCTACCCGCGTGAGGTCCTCCCCCCTGTGTTTTCCAAGGCCGCATGGACCTTCGGAGAGGTGTCCCTCAGCTGGCTTCAGGTCTTCATCCTCTCGGTTACCGTGGTGTTCATGATCCTTCTGCATCTCATTATCCACAAGACCCGTATCGGGACCGCCATGCGGGCCGTGTCCCAGGATAAAACCACCTCCGCCCTGATGGGGATCGGCGTGAACCGGGTGATCTCTTTTACCTTTGCCATCGGCTCGGCCATGGGGGGCATGGCCGGCATCCTGGTGGGACTGTATTACAATGCCATTTTTCCCACCATGGGATATATCGCGGGGATCAAGGCCTTTGCCGCTGCCGTGCTGGGGGGGATCGGAAGCGTGCCAGGGGCCATGCTGGGCGGCGGCGTGCTGGGCATCGCCGAGGTGATCGGGGCCGGGTATATCTCTTCCGAATATCGGGACGGAATCTCCTACGCAGTCATGATCGCGGTGATCCTGTTTAAACCTTCCGGACTGATCGGGCGGCAGATCGGGGAGAAAGTCTGATGCCCCGGCCCCAAGAGGTGAACAGATCCCAGGTGTTGATTATCGGGTTGGTCCTATTGGCCCTTATGCTCCCCTGGTTGCCCTTCGGCGCCTCCACCAACTATATCCTGAGGGTTCTCACCACCGCTGTTCTGTACATGATTTTGGCGCTGGGACTCAACATTGTTCCCGGTTTTACAGGGCTTCTGGATTTGGGGTATGTGGGCTTCTACGGGATCGGCGCCTACACGTCCGGTCTTCTCGCCATCCATTATGATCTGAGCCTGTGGGTCATCCTTCCACTGGCCGCCCTGAACGGGGCCCTGTGGGGGATCCTGCTGGGCGCACCCACTCTCCGCCTGACCGGCGACTATTTTGCCATTGTGACCTTCGGGTTTTCCGAGCTTGTGGTCCTGGTCCTTCGAAACGAACTGTGGCTGACCCGGGGCCCCATGGGACTCCCGGGTATATCGCCGCCCTCCATCTTCGGCCATCCCCTCACCCGGGACTGGGAGTTCTTCTATCTAATCGTGTTTCTCCTGGCCGTGGTCTTTGTGGTGGTGAGACGAATGGAAGATTCCCGGCTGGGCCGGGCATGGTTTGCCATACGGGAAGATGAAATTGCGGCCCAATGCTGCGGGGTGAACCTGATTCGATACAAGGTGACCGCCTTTGCCATAAGCGCCTCCATCGGGGCCATGGGGGGCGCCTTCTATGCCAAATGGTTCAAGTTCATTCATCCGGACATGTTCAAATTCTGGGAATCCATTTTGATCCTGTGTCTCATTGTGTTCGGCGGCATGGGGAGCATTTGGGGCACCATGCTGGGGGCCCTGATCCTCATCCCCCTGACGGAAATCCTGCGGGCCGTGCTGCCCCAGAGCCTGTTCAGCGCGCGGTACCTGATCTACGGCCTGATCCTGGTGCTCATGATGCGGTGGCGCCCGGAAGGGCTGATCCCCTTTGAGAGCGCGCAGGCGGAAAAGGCCAAACAGACCCAAAAGCGTCTAACCGGTTTGGTGGGCAAGGAATAGACCCCTATGAATCCCATCCTCCATGTAAAAGACTTATCCAAATCCTTTGGGGGACTGGTGGCCTTGCAGTCGGTGGATTTGAAGGCAGAGACCGCCCAGATTGTGGGGCTTATCGGCCCCAACGGCGCGGGAAAGACCACTTTGTTCAATTGCCTGACCGGCTTGACCCCCCCCACGCAGGGACAGATCGAGTTCAGGGGGAATCCCATCGTGCCCCAGTTTTCTGAAGGGAGAATAAGGCTCCTCAAGGCCAGCACCCTTTTGTTCTTTATCTTAGGGTGGGTCTGGGTCCCTCTTTTTTATTCCCTGTTTTTACCCCGGACCTTTTTCAAGGTGGAACTGGTGTTATTGGGGATTTTTATTCTGGGGATGCGATGCCTGATGGTGCGCGCCTTTGTGGAATTCAAGATCTGGGCCTGGTCGCTTATGTTTGTGTTTCTGCTCTCAGACCTCATTACGGGGCTGTGGGCGATGAGTCATTGGGGGACCTCCATCGCTTTGGTGGGCGCCGGTTTTCCGTTTGGTTATGTGGCGCTCCCGTGGGCAATTGTGGCGGTTCCCTTCAGTCTCTTTTTTATGGGACTACTCCTGTCGCGCAGGGTGCGTCTACTGTACGGATTCAGGGTGAGCCCGGATGCCCTCTGCCGGATGGGGATGGGGAGGACTTTTCAAAACATTCGGCTTTTTTTTAACCTGAGCGTTCTGGATAACGTGAAAATCGGATTTCACGGGCAGTTGAAGTCGGGCTTCTGGCAGACGCTGATCCGGGGCCGGTCTCAACGTCAGGAAGAGGAATCGGCAGAGCGGGCCGCGCTGGAGGCCCTCAGATTTGTGGACCTCCAACACCGCACATTTGACCTGGCCAGTTCCCTGGCCTACGGGGAACAGCGGTGGTTGGAAATTGCCAGGGCCCTGGTGGCCAGGCCGCATTTACTCCTCTTGGATGAACCGGCCGCCGGAATGAACCCTCAGGAGTCGGCCCGACTGATGGACCTGATATTCAAGATCCGCAAGATGGGGACCACTGTATTGATTATCGAACATGATATGAAGGTGATGATGAACCTCGCAGACAATATTTTTGTCCTGGACTACGGAGAAATGATCGCCCAGGGATCGCCTGATGAAATCAGGGACAACCCCCGGGTGATCGAGGCCTATCTGGGAGGGGGCCCCTCTACATGTTGACCCTCCATGCTGTCCGTTGCCACTACCGGAAAATCGAGGCCATAAAGGGGATATCCCTAACCGTCCATCAGAAGAGCATCTGTTGTCTCATCGGCGCCAACGGTGCGGGCAAGTCCACCACCCTCATGGCCATCAGTGGAATTAAACGGATCACCTCCGGTGAGATCCGATTCCAGGACAGGCCCATTCACAGGGTCTCCCCCGAGGTCATTGTCAAATCGGGCATTGTCCAGGTTCCCGAGGGCCGCCGCATATTTCCCCATTTAACGGTCAAAGAGAACCTGAGCCTGGGGGCCTATCTCAGGCGGGACAAGCAGGGGATAAGACACTCCACAACCCGTGTTTTTGACCTCTTTCCGGTTCTTAGGGAACGGCAGGAACAGTTGGGGGGCACGCTCTCCGGCGGGGAACAACAGATGCTGGCCATTGCCCGGGCCTTGATGGGGACCCCTCGCATGCTTCTGCTGGATGAACCCTCTCTGGGCCTGGCCCCCCTGGTGGTGGAGCGGATCATGAACATCATCCAGACCATCCGCGATGACGACGGATTGACCATCCTTCTGGTGGAACAAAACGCGCAGGCCGCCCTGGAGTTGAGTGATTACGGGTATGTGATTGAAACAGGCGAGGTGGTGCTCCAAGATAAGGCCTGCGACCTTCTTGAAGACCCCAAGGTGAAAGAGGCCTATTTGGGATGACTGCGGGCTGTTTTATGCAGAACCGCTCTTCCCGGCCGCTTTGTTCCCGTAAAAGGTCGGCTCAGGGAGCTCGCCTCCCCGCATCATGAAGCGAGCCGTTTCAATTCGGCCTTTCGGAGAAGGATCCTTGCCTTTGCGAGACGCTCATAATAGGCCTTGGTCTTTTGGGCCTGGCCTCGGGTCACCGCCTTGAGCAGGTCCCCTTCCAGTTCCGCCACCTCCAAAAGCCGGTAATAGTCCAGCGACTCCTTGAGATGGGCCAGGACGATCAGCCCGGTCAGCAGGGGATGGTTATTGGTCACATTGGCATCCTTGTACTGAAACCCGTGTTCAAGCTCCACCTCCAGACCGGTCTGAAATTCCCTGGGATCGATCTCCATCTTTTTCCGATTCACCTGGCCCAGGATGATCTTGGCCTCTTTGAGAGAGACCTTCGGTTCCTTTTTGCGGGTCCAGTCCGTGAGTTTGAGCTCTTTACACACCCGTTTGACCTCTTCTATACTGACATACTCCGGAATTTTCATGATCTTCTGCTCCTTTTTCAGCCACCATTATTTGATTTCAAAGCGGTTGCCATCAAAATCCTGCACAAAACAGATTTGTGATTCCCCCCTGGGTACACGAATTATTGGAACGCCGTGCGTCTCACAGGCCTGAAGGAATGACGCCTTGTCCTCCACCTGGAGGCAGAGATGGGTGATGGGTACGGGACCATCCGGGAATCGATCCGTGACAAAGACCTCGATAGCGCAGTCTTCATTGCCGTACAGAATGAAGGGGCATTCCAGGTCCGTATCAAAGAGCTCTCGGGCCAGATCGCGCGAAAGAAAAGAGGTCTTGAGTCTTTTTAACTGGAGGATGCCTTCGTAGAATTGCTCGGCATTGGTTTCTGAACTTGAAATTAGGGCGGCATGATGGATCCTCACGGTGTCACCTCCCTTGTGTACGCAGGACCATGCCTCCCCTATACGGTACAATCCGCCAAGAGTCAAGAAGGGTTTTGCCATGATTCCATTTATTGATTTACGGATGACGGTGTGCTACCGTTGGCTGCCGCTCAGCCCCTGGAGGGTAGGCCTGAGCTGCTGGATGGGGATGAAGCAAAAGGAGACGGCCCATCTTTCTCAGAGGAGGGAAGGAATTTATTTATGACATTGACATGTTCCGAGGACTCCATACCGGGAGTCCTGCTCATTGAGCCTGTCCGCTTTGAAGACGATCGCGGCTTTTTTATGGAGGTCTACCACCAGGGGAAGTACCGCGAGGCAGGGATAGACCGGGATTTTGTGCAGGACAACCATTCCCGTTCCAGACGGTTTACCCTGCGGGGGCTTCACTACCAACTCAAGCATCCACAGGATAAACTGGTTTACGTGATCTCCGGGGAGATCTTTGATATTGCCGTGGATATCAGACGTGGCTCACCTACATTCGGCCGCTGGACCGGAATTGCCTTGTCGGCTCAGAACGGGCGCCAACTTTTCATTCCCAGAGGGTTTGCCCACGGATTCTGTGTGGTGAGCGAAACCGCTGATGTGATGTATAAATGTACGGATTTTTATGCCCCGGGAGATGAGTATGGGATCCTCTGGTCAGATCCGCAGATCCATATCAAGTGGCCCGTCCAAACGCCCATCCTTTCAGAAAAGGACGCCCACAATCTCCCATTGGCGGATGTGCCACGGGAACACCTGCCCGTATATAAAGACCCGGTCCACCGGGGACTTCAGTCAGACAACCGTTAGAAAGGGGGCGTTTCAGTGAATACAGTCGTCATATCGCTGGGCGGATCGATCATTGTCCCTGAAGAGATCGACACGGGTTTTCTCGGGCGATTCAAGGAGATTATCCTCAGCATCGAAACGGCACGATTTGTGATTGTCTGCGGTGGCGGCAAGACCTGCAGGCGGTATCAAAGAGCGGCAAAAGAGATTTCCACCATTTCCAGTGCGGACCTCGACTGGATCGGGATCGGGGCCACCCGGTTGAATGCTGAATTGGTTCGCTCTTTGTTCGGACAAAAGGCGCATGAAAGGGTCATCCACGATCCCTATGAGAGAATGGACGGGGATAAGCGGATTATCATCGGCGCCGGTTTTGAGCCTGGCAGTTCCACGGATCTGCGGGCTGTACAGGTGGCCGAGCGATTCGGCGCCGATCAGGTCATCAATATGTCCAATATCGACTACGTGTACAGCGAGGACCCCCGGAAAAACCCCGATGCTGTAAGACTGAAAAACATATCCTGGGCCGACTTCAGAAGGCTGGTGGGAAATGAATGGGATCCGGGTCTCAATACCCCCTTTGACCCCATCGCTTCGAGAAGAGCAGAGGCCCTGGCACTTACGGTGGTCATTATCGGGAATGAAATCGATAACCTGGAACGGCTCCTGAAAGGCGATCCCTTCACAGGAACCACCATTTCTTAACTGTCCCGTCCAAACAACTTTGAGATAAATTCTCCTATGCCCCCGACAAAAACAGAAAGAAATCCTGGAAGGTCCAACCAGGCCCTGGTCGATGTCACCATGACTGCGAAAAAGGATCGTACAAAGGCACAAAAGGCGGTTCAGTCCCAGCGCCGGACCGAGGCCTTTGGGGCATCTACATTCATGGCGCAGGCCACCCGCTAAACCCGGGCGGTAATGGCCCTGGCCGCTAGAATGCCGCTGGCCGAGGCCTGAAGCAAACCCCTGGTAATGCCTGCACCGTCCCCGATGATGAAGAGATTCTGGATGGCGGATTCCATCTCGGGCGATACATCCACGCGCCTGGAGTAGAATTTGACCTCCACCCCGTAAAGGAGCGTGTGCCTGGAATAGACCCCGGGGGCGATTTTCTCCAGGGCTTGAAGCATTTCAATGATGCTCAACAGGTGACGGTAGGGAAAGACAAAGCTGAGATCTCCGGGCGTGGCATCATCCAGGGTCGGTTTGGTCAGACACCGCTCCATCCGTTTACGGGTGCTGCGCCGGCCTGCCAGAAGATCCCCCAATCGCTGGACCAGAACGCCGCCGCCCAGCAGATTGGCCAGCCTGGCAATATCGTGGCCATAGGCAATGGGATCATCAAACGGTTCGGTGAAAAAGCTGCTGACCAGGATGGCGAAGTTCGTGTTTTGACTTCGCTTCTCAGCATAACTGTGCCCGTTTACGGTGATGAGCCCGTTGTTTTCTTCCGTTACCACTTCTCCGTAAGGGTTCATGCAAAAGGTCCGCACTTTGTCGTCAAAGGTTTTGGAATAGTGGACCAGTTTGGATTCATAGGTGATATCCGTGATGGATTTGAGGACCGGTGCCGGTAACTCCACCCGAACTCCGATATCCACAGACGTGGATCGGGCCTTGAGCCCCAACTGATCGGCCTGTTGTTTCATCCAGCGGGCTCCGGACCGGCCCGGTGCGAGCACTACGAATCGCGCATCAATCCGCTTGCCGTCGGCAAGCCGCACCCCTTGGACCCGACCCGGGTCAGCGAGAATGTCTGAAACCGCGCAATCGGTACGGATGTGGATCTTGTGAGTCAGAACGTCTCGAAATCGCTCCAGTACTTTGATGCAGTTTTCAGTACCGATATGACGGATTCGATTGGGAATCAATTCCAGATCCGCCAGTCGGGCCTGGTCCGCCAGCGCCTCCACCTGGACCCAGTCCGCTCCAAAAATACGATCCGGTGCACCGTGTGCCACATAGATTTCGTCGGTTTGTTGCAGCAATTCAAAGAGGCGTTGCTCCTCCAGAAAATCCTGGAGATTCCCGCCCACATCCGTGGATAATGTGAGCTTCCCATCACTGAAGGCACCGGCGCCGCCCCATCCACAAAGGCGGTCTTCTATATGGTGCTGGCTTCTGAGGGTGCAGTCTTTGCCCTTTTCCAGCAGAAGCACCCGGGAAACCCCCAGATCTGCAAGGGTCAACGCGGCGAAAATTCCTGCCGGACCCGCACCCACAATTACGACGTCGTAATCCATATGTGCATCCGATAAAGGAGTTGTGAAGATCCTTCCATGGATCAGCCTATGAGTATATCGGCCCTACGAACCAATGGGTTTATCCTTTCAACATAGGGCGGTTCACCGTACCCGCCCCGCCGGATGAGGCCGCGAAATAAATCATAGTGGAAGGAAACACCCCAAATCAACCGTGCCAGCAGAAAAAACCAGGCAGCTTATTATTTGTCAGGCGATCCAGCGGAGTCTGGCATTGTTAAAAAAAGGCATTTGAGGCCGACAGCCCCCCAGCTGCTTTCCTGCCTGTATCAACGCATCCATCCGGTTTTCAAAATGGCTGGATATGGCTTTCTCCACGCCGTTGGCAAAATAAGCCGTCAGAGGACCTGAGTCTTTAGGATAGGTCCATTCCTTATTTTTTGGCCACGAGGCGCTCATAAGCCTCTTTGACTTCCAGGAAACGGGTGTTATCCCCGCCTCGATCCGGATGCGTTTCTTTGGCCAGCCGCCGATAACACCTTGTCAGCGTGGCCCGATCCATCTGCTGAAAATCGCCAGGAGAAATACCCAGGCTCTGGCAGGCTGCCCTTTCCGCGGGTCGCGTCGCAGCCGTGGCTCCGGGCCTTTTGTAGAACCGGTGCTTCCACACAAAATCTTCTATATCCTCGTCTACTGCGGGGCCCGCTCTAAAGGCGTTGTCAAAATAGAAGATCATGTATTTCACCAGGTAGACATGCAAAGAGGCCGTATCCGGATGATCCACCCCTTTGAAAAACTGGGGATCCCGGTTCAATCGGCAGAGGGCCTCAATAAAATACCGGTCCAATTTTTCAGGATCCATGGCCGATGGGTGGTAACGGGTCAAAAGATGACTGAAATGATCCTGCAGCCGAAGGGCTGTATAGAGATAAGGTCCCAGTTCGTGAGGCGGCAGGGCTGCCTCCATCTCTTCAATGAGGTGTTCTATCTCATCCCTGCTTTTTTCAAACAGGATGTAGAGAAAACTGCGGGGGCGGGCGTCCAGATCCCCGATATGGACCCTGCCGAATCGAAGGTAATGGATGCGTCGCTTGTCAAAGGTATGCAGGTTTCTTTGGAATTCCAGGAGGGATTCCTTGGAATAAGATTCCCGCCAGTGTTTTACCGGATTCTTGGTCCGCTCAAACCGCTCGATGATTCGCCGAATCCGCGGGTCCAGAAAAGGTTTAAGCAGGTCTTCCAGTTCATCACTGGTATCCCCCTTTCCCATGGCCTGGAGGTCTTCCAACAGTTCCTCATTGATATAAAAACTGTTTCCCCCGGGATATTCAATATATTTTCCGGGGCTGGCCCCAAGATCCATAAGCCGCCTGTGGGTCCAGCAACCACCATTCCAGTAGGATTCTGAGAGGAGGTAATGCCAGGTATTGTGGATATGCTGCCGTCTTAAATACAAGGCTTTCCTTTTTGCTTCCTTGGGGTTCATTTAGAACAAAGGCATCTATATAAAACGTAACAAAAAAAGGGTCAAAGCACAATGCCAAAGCCGAAATCAGCCGACGGTGCCCATGTACGGAGGCCACGGTATGCCTGCAAGTTATTATGGATTTGTGCTGACCGATAGATATGGTTTCAAATGACAGGCGGATAACGCCTCTGATGGAAACAGGGCTGACGGGGCTGCCTTTTCTGATCTGATAGGCCGGTTTACAACCGGGTCCTCAATTCGTACTGGGCCTCCCCCGGTACCCGGGTAACGGAAAATCCCAGCTTGCGGGCCAGGGCGATCATCTGGGTGTTTTCTGCCAGGGCGATGCCCCAGACAGAGGTCATGCCACGCGCTTTGGCAATGTCGATGAGATGGGCCATGAGCGCGGCACCCACCCCTTTTCCCTGCCAGGGGTCCCCCACTACCACGGCAAATTCAGGTTCCAGACCGCCCGCCTTGCTCATGAGGCGGGCCACGCCCAGGATCCTTTCCTCGGGGTGCCCGGCCTCCATGGCCACCAGGGCCATATCGCGGTCATAATCGATCTGGGTGAACCGGGCCAACATCTCCTGGGGCAATGATTTCAGGGGGCTGAAGAATCGGTAATAGATGCTCTCGTCAGACAGGGTGTGGTGTAAGGTGAGAAGCAGGGGGGCGTCTTCCGGCTTAATGGGTCTGATAAAGATATCCAGACCGCCCCGGGTACGGGTGGTGGTCTCATATTGATCCGGGTACGGGCTGATGACGAGATGAAGGGGGGAGGCGATTTGAGAAGGGGCAATGACCATCCGGGCATCCACGGCCTGGGGCCCCTGGGGTCCCACCACCAGGGGGTTGATATCCAATTCTGCAATCTGAGGGAAATCAATGACCATCTCCGAGATGTTGATGAGGATCTCTTCCAGTCGCCCGAGGTCTGCGGGGGGACGATTCCGAAAACCCTTGAGCAGTTGGTATACGCGGGTCCCCTCCATGAGTCGCCTGGCCAGGAGCCGGTTTAAAGGGGGGAGGGCTATGGCCTGATCTTTGAGTATCTCGGTCATGACGCCCCCCATTCCAAACAGGATCACCGGGCCGAAGAGCGAATCTTTCTTAGCCCCCGCAATGAGTTCGTAATCCCATTCACCCACCATGGATTGAATGCTCACCCCCTCCAGACAGGCATCCGGATCATAGGCCCGGGCATCGGCCATGATCCGGGTGAATGCCTCTCTGACCTGTTTTGCATCCCTCAGGTTGAGATGGATGCCCCTGGCCTCGGACTTATGCAGAATATCCCTGGAAAGGATTTTCATGGCCACGGGATATCCCATCTCTTGGGCCAGGCGGACCGCCTCCGGTTCAGAAGCGGCCTTACGGGTGAGATTGACCGGGATCCCATAGGCCGACAATACCGCCTTGGCTTCCACCTCTGTCAAAAAGGAATGGTTTTGCGCCAGGGCCTGGTTCACCAAGGCCTCGGCCCGGGACTTGTCAAATGCCTTGATGTGCTGTTTGGGGGGGATCTGCTGGAGGAGCTCCAGGTTGCGGGCATAGGCATTCATGTACATAAAGGCCTCAACGGCCCGCTCCGGGGTGTCGTAGGTGGGGATGCCCGCTTTAATAAAAACCCGGCGTCCCTGTTCCACCGCATCTCCCCCCATGAGGACCGCAAAGACCGGGAAGGATGTCCCTTTCAGGAGTTCCGACAGGGTGTTTGCCACGTCTGCGGCATCGCTTACGGCCTGGGGCACGAAGACAATCACCAGTCCACTCACCTCGGGTGCCGATACACAGGCCTCCACCGCCTGCCTGAATCGCCCCGGGGTGGCGTCTCCCAGGATATCAATGGGATTCCCCTTGCTCCAGAAGGGGGGGAGGAAGGCATCCAGGCGGCTCAGGGTCTTGGGTGTCAGGGAGACCGGGGAGAGATCAAAGGCGGCAAGGGCATCTGCGGCCATGACCCCGGGTCCTCCGGCATTGGTGATGACGGCGAGGCCGGAATCCTTGGGAATGGGCTGTTTGGCCACCAGTTCGGCGCAGTCAAAAAGCGACTCAATGGTCTCTACCGGCACGACCCCCGCACGCCGGAAGGCCGCATCATAGATGGCGCCCGCTCCGGCCATGGATCCGGTATGGGTGGCTGCGGCCTTTGCGCCGGCCGCGCTTCTTCCGGATTTGAGGACGATAATGGGCTTTACCCGGGACACGGCCCTGGCCGCGCTCATGAATTTGCGGGGATGGGTCAAGCCTTCCATATAAAGGACGATGCTCCCCACATCGGGGTCATTGCCGAGATAGTCGATGAGGTCCCCGAAATCCACGTCCAGCATGGCCCCCATGCTGACGAAATGACTGAACCCCATCTGTTTTTTGAGGGAAAGATCCAGAATGGCGCCGATCAGGGCCCCGCTCTGGGAGATAAAGGCCATGCGTCCCGGCAGGGGCATCTGATGGGTAAATGTGGCGTACAGTCTGGCCTGAGCAGCGATCACCCCCACACAGTTGGGACCGATGATCCGAAGGCCGGTCTTGTCTGCGGCCCGCTTGATATCCGCTTCTATTTCATGACCTTGTTTGCCCGTTTCCCTTCCGCCCGCTGAGATGATAATGGCCCCTTTGACCCCGGCCCCGGCGCATTTTTCCACTATGGCCGGAACCGTGGAGATGGGGGTGGCGATGACCGCAAGATCAATGGCCTGATTCACATCTTCCACCGTTGGATAGGCGGGCAGGCCCAGAATACGAGGGTACTTGGGGTGAACCGGATAGATATGTCCCTCATATCCGCCCTGCTGAAGATTGTGCATGAGGGCCCGGCCGATGCTTTCAGGTTTGTTGCTGGCCCCGATGACCGCCACCGAGTTTGGTGTAAAAATCCTTTCCAGATTGTATATGCCCACGACGGTGTCCTTTCAACGGTTGTATGGGGGTGGAGTGCTGTTCCCTTCTCCTCTTCTGTCTATGAGCAATCCCTGTGCCAGGGGATACGACCCGGTGATAGGCAATATAACCTGTTGATATCGAGAGGTTTATTGGGTTTACGCCATGGAGAGAAAAAAACAATTCCGCAGTAAGATTGTCGAATTATTTTACACGGTGTAAATGATGGGGAGCAGGTTCCATGTGGATCGGAACAGGGCCCGGCCTTACTGCCTGGTCCGCCATTCACGGTATTTTTTCAGGTCCTTTTCCAGGAAATAGAGGCAGAGCAGGAGGATGAGGGCATCATCCATCTGACCCAGGAAGGGGATGAAATCAGGCAGGATGTCCACAGGGACAAGGATATACACAATCCCCGAGACAAAGACCCCCATGGACCATAAAGAGACGTCCCGGTAGTCGCCTCTCCAATAGTCTTTGATTAGGGCGAAAAGGAGTTTGAAGTCCTCTGCCACCCGGCTTAAGAGACCGATTTTGAGAAGGCTGTTATTTCCCATTCGTTTTTGTACGGAAGTTGCGGACCGAGGTCCCAATGCAGGCCTACGGCCGCAACCAAATCAGTGGCCAGTGTTCAGGCTTCAGGTTTCAGCAAACAACAAACCCTGACACCCGTCGAAGATCCCGCTATCGCTATCTGCGGGGAAACCTGACACCTGACACCTTTATCGCTAATCATTCAAAAGCGTTAACCTCAATAAAAAATCTTCGCTTTTTGCATAGAAGTTTCAATCCAATGTCATTAACTTAAGGCTTTCATTATTTCTGCAGGGTCCCACATTCGTCATTCCGGGCGTGACCCGGAATCCAGTTTTTTCAACTACATCTGGACCCCGGCTTTCGCCGGGGTGACCACATGATCTAATTGAA
>JAIPDZ010000021.1 GCA_021737425.1 Deltaproteobacteria bacterium | reverse complement strand
GGGACATTGCTGTCCGGCTGGGTATATTGAGTATCCCCACCTTGATTATTTTCAAAAACAGAAAGGAAATTCAGCGGTTTGTGGGGCTTCAGCCGGAAGCCACGCTGTCCGAGGCCCTGAATAACCTGGTAAAATGAGGTCCCGTGTGGCCTATGTGGAAACCATCGGAGATGCCGGCCGGGTGCAGGACATTTTCAGCGCGGTTCGGGCCGGCTATGAACTGGCACTGAGGTACTGACCCCCTCATGACCTGTAACCCCGTTGCAGAGGCCTAAACTGTCACAAATTATTTATCCCATTTCTGGACTAAAGGAGAAACGTAAATGGAACCCGTATCTTTTTCAGACATTGCCATTGTATCTTGCGGTACATTGAGTATGGAATTAAACCATCTCAGGGACGAGGGATTTTTAGATACCCAACACCTGTATCTGACCACTCCCGGACTGCATGAGGACATCCATGAACTGGAACGCCAGTTGGTTTCCCGCATCAACAAGGCCAAAGAAAAGGTGGACAAGGTTTTGGTGGTGTATGGCGGCAAGTTCTGTTATGTGAACGCGGATGATCCCCTGCGGACCATGCGGACCATCATCGAAGAACAGGGCCCGGGCGTGACCCGGATTGATGCCACCCATTGCATGGATATGATCGCCGGCGAGGAGGAGCGGGAACGGATCGCCCAGGAAGTGGCCGGAGGGGAAAAGGTCTGGTGGATGACGCCGGGCTGGGTCAAATTCCGCCACAAGGTGTTTAAGGGATGGGACAAAGGACTTGCCAACGAAAACTTCCCGAGACATACCGGGGGAGCCGTGGTACTGGACGGCATCGGTTTTTTGGACCGCTACATGGCTGAAAACCCTGAAGAATTTTTAGACTATTGCGACTGGATGGGGATCCCCATGCAGGGGTATCCGGTACCCCTGGATCGCTTTAAATCATTGCTTACGGACCAGGCCAGGATCTTGTCCGGGGGGTAGCGCAACCGATTCGCACGGATAGGTCAGGGGGCCGGAGACGTACATGAGCGAAGAAGATCGGAAAAGCAGGCAGAATCCGGGCCAGTCCATCCTGCTGGTGGCCGTGGATTTTTCATATTGCTCCCGGCTGGCACTCAGAAAGGCCATGGAGTTGCGGGCCCTCCAAAACAGCAGGATGGCCGTCCTGCATGTCATTGATCATGCCTTTGTGGAACAGTGCCGCCGGTATCACCTGGGTTCTGAAGATGACATCAAAAAGACCCTGTTTCTAAGGGCCAAAGAAAAGCTGCGCGATTTTCTCCGCAGGGAGGGACTGGACCAAGGCCAGGTCACCCACATGGTCTTAGAAGGTACGCCGTGCATAGAAATAAACAAAAAGGCCATGGAGATGGATGCGGAGATGGTGTTTATCGGGAGTCAAGGAAAATCCGGGGACATGAAGCATATCTTCTTTGGAAGCACGGCCGAAAGGGTGCTCCGGTTTATTACCAAACCCGTGCTCTGTGTGCCCGTGAAGACCGATTATCATGTCGGGCATCAAGGAACCCATCCTGAGACGGTCCGGACCTAGTATGTAACCCCAAACCATCCTCCCGGCTCGTATTTGTCGGTTCGCAGACCTCACCGGCCTTTTTGTCTCGGCGATCCCCAATCACGCTGGGGAAAGGCTTTGCTGCGTGGACAGCTCCGTGTTATAATCATAGTAGAGTCTTAGATCACAACTTCTATGCAAAAAGCGAAGATGTTTTGTTGAAGTTAACGCCATTTGATTCATTAGCGATAAAGGTGTCAGGTGTCAGGTTTCGGGTGTCAGGGTTTATTGTTTGCTGAAACCTGACACCTGAACACTGGTCACTGATTTGGTTGCGGCCGTAGGCCTGCATTAGGATCCTTGATGCGTAACCGATTTCTTCAAATAGTTCCCAAAAGGGGCTGATGCTGGAAGGTCGGACAATGGAGTTTAAGACCAAGGTAGACCATTACCTGAAAGAGCGGTTCGGTCCGGACACCCGTTTGGCCTCCATGCAGGAGCTGGGGGAAGGTGTTCACGGTGAAGCCTATCTGCTGAAATTCCATACGGATCAGGGGGAAAACCGCTTGATCCTGAAGGCCCTGTTCCCTTCCCGGTTCGGGCATGACCATTATTCGGACCGGGCCCAGGTCCTGTTGCTGGCCCAGGCCAATTTCAACGACATGCCCAAACATGTGAGGGCCACGGATGTGGTGGGAGAATCCCCTGACCGGCTCATCTCCGTGAAGGATGCCAGGGAATTTTACATCTTCATGGAAGCGGCCGGGGGAACGTCTTATTTTGAGGACTTGGAGGCGATCCTGAAACGGGGGCATCTCAATACCCGGGATATTGAAAGGGCGAGAATGCTGGCGCATTTTCTAACGGAGATCCATGACGTCGGATATGGGGGACCGGATGCGGGTATCCTGTACAGGAGGCGGATCCGGGATCTGGTGGGGCATGGCGAGTGCGTGATGGGGATCATTGACGCCTATGATCCGGTTGATTTCACCACGGAGGACGAGCTGGTCTTGTATGCCGGAAAATGCCTGGACTGGTGGGGGAAGATCCGGAACCGGGGGGAGCGGTTATGCAATGTCCACGGGGACTATCATCCGGGCAATATCCGGTTGCAGGGAGATGATTTTGTCCTGTTGGACCGTTCCAGGGGGAGTTGGGGCGAAGCCGCCGATGACGTATCTTGTCTAACCATGAATTATATCCACTATGCCCTGAAGGACCGGGGCGCCTTTGCAGGTCCTTTTGAAGAGCTGTTCCGTCACTTTTTGGCCGCTTACTTAGAAAAGAGAGATGATCCAGGCCTTTTTGAGGTGGCCCAACCCTTTTTCGCCTTCAGGGTCCTGGTGATCGCCAATCCCAAATTCTATCCGGACGACACCCTAAAGACCAAAAGAAGACTCATCGACTTTGGATTTTCCGTCTTGGATGCAGAACGATTTGAACCAAAGAACATTTCAGACTATATTGAGAGAAAATGAGCTTTTGTTTGTGGCTGACCGGTCTGCCCGGGTCCGGAAAGAGTACCATATCGGCTGAGCTGGAGGAATTGTTGCAGGAATCGGGAATGGAGGCGGCGGTGCTCAGCCTCGATCGGATACGGAAGGTCGTTACCCCCGCGCCCCAATACACCACTGAAGAAAGGGAGATCGTCTACCGCTCCCTCGCTGTAATGGCCCAGCTGCTGGTGGAGGAAGGCCATAAAAACGTCATCATCGACGCCACCGGCAATCGACGGGCGTTCAGGGATCTGGCGAGAGAACTGATCCCTGATTTTGCTGAAATCTATGTGAAATGCCCGCTTGAAACCTGTGAGTCCCGTGAGACCTCGCGACAGAACCAGCTGGTCCAGAAAGAGTTGTACAAGCGTGCCTCAGAAGGCAAATTGAACGGAAAAATGCCGGGTGTTTCAGCGCCCTACGAAGCCCCTTTACATCCTGAGGTGGTGGTGGAATCGGATAACCTGTCTCCGACCGAATCGGCCCAAAAGATCATGGCCTATGTCCGGTCTCGATGGCTGAGCCAGGGGAAAGACGTCCCCAAAAAATAACCCGACACCCGGAAACCTGCATCCAACGAATAGCGTCGGATCGTACTGCTCCTTTTATTCCACCACCCACACCGTACAGTTGCGTGCGTGGTTGACCACCTTGCTGGAGATGCTCCCGAAGAGAAACTCCTCGCTTCGGGACAATCCCTGACGGCCCACCACGATGGTGCTGTATTCGGTCTCATCCCGCTCCGCCAGGATGCATTCCGCCATGGAGGGACAATACCGCAGGGTGGACCGAACCCCTACATCCTCGGGGGCGAATCCGTGGTCGATCAGAACCTGCCGGTACTCCTTCAACAGGGCGTCGATTTTCTGTTGATATTGGCTGAGCCATTTTTCCTTCTCGGCAGAGGTGGGGAAGTAATCTTCTTCCGGCTCAGGGACCACGTGCAGGACAGTGACCCTGAACCCCGGATAACCGCCCAGGAACTGCCCCACATAATAGACCGCCCGGCGGGCATTCTCTGACTCATCCACTGCAATCAGGATATTCTTATTAAAAAGCTTTTCCTCTTGCGCCGTTTTTTCCTCGTTCATGGTCTTCTCCTTCCCAAGGCCGCGTCAGTGGTTAATGGGCCCATTCAATTTCGCCCAGGTCGTTTAGAAGTTGTTCGGTGTGTTCATAAAACCGGTTGGCGCCGGTTGAAAAGTGCAAAAGGATTCGATTGAGGGATTCGGGTATATAGGGATAAATCTTTTTGAGATTGACCACGCGGTTATGGAAGACCAGATTGATGTCCGCCTCGCTCAGGGTGTCCAGCACCAAAGGTGCGTTTTTTTTAAGATCCTGCAGCAATACATCCCCCCTGCCGGTCAGAAAGACCAGAATGTTGCCCAGGCCGAACAGGTCATAGCCGTAGATGTTTTCCCGGTGCCGGTAGTTGTAGTCGAAATCGATCCACCGGTAGGCCCCGGTTTCCCGATCAATCAGGATATGGTCCCGACGGATATCCCCGTGCCGTTCGCCATGATCATGTAAAAAACGGACGGCCTGTACACATTCAATGAAATTGCTCAGGATGCCTGGAAAGTGTTCATGATAATAGGCCTCATGGTCCATGTCCATATTCTGCACATGAGCGGCGATGGTATTCCCCTTGATGAAATCAAGTATACGGATGATGTTTTCTTTATCATCCCGGATCGAATACCCGTGCATGAAGTTTTTGTGATCAGAGACCAGTTCAAGGATGCGGGCCTCCTTTCTGGGGCTTCGAAAACATTCAAATTCAATATCCCCGATACGGGACATGAATTTTTCGTAGAATACCAACTTCATGATTTTTAGGGTGCCGTCTGTGAGATCAACGGCCCGTTTCACCCAGAACTTGACCTCATCCTCGAGTCCGAACCGTTTTTCTTTGGCATTGTGTCGAATCAGGTAGGGACGGTCGTTTAAAAGGACCACGTCATCATAGTCGACCCGAAAGAAATCACTGGTGTCGGTATGGATGCGGAATCGGGCCGGCACCTGATGGGGCGGCAGCCACTGAGAAACCATTTCTTTGAGGTCTTCCTGGGACGGAGGATCAATCATGAGCTTCAATATAGGAAATGGTCCCCCCCCCGTCAAGAATTACCGGATTGGACCCCCCTGCGGTTGGATTTCTGCAACGTTACGTTAACGGCTTAAAACGTTACCGGTCCTAATAAGTAACGCTTCATGCGGGGATAAAACCCTTTTTGCGTCTGCGGTGATGATGTCCTTTTGTATGAATATTTTCAATTTCTTATCATCATCCCTAACGCTTATGATCGGAGGCAGTACGAGGGTCAATCGGGTGGCATGGATATTGATATTAGAAATTTCTAAGGATCCGCGGCTCTAATGTTGGAGACCCAAAAATGAATGGGAGGTGCCGAATGAAACTCGAAGACATTAAAAAAGCAGTGGAGGAATTGAGTAATGAGGAAAAGAGAGCTTTTTTCTCAGAAGTAGTCCCGGATATCTGTGATGAATCCCTTACCAAGGAGGGATGCCGGATGATTTTTGAAAAAAAGCTTTCAGGTTCCAGATACCTGGAATCATTTGACGAACTTCATGAACTGCAGAAAAAATCGTGATCCTGTTCGGGTACCAGGACTGATCTAAGGGAAAACGTTTCATGCCAGGGACATTTTGGACTGCATTCGGCGCCAGTGTGCTGGCCGCAAGTGTGACCACCATAGGAATTTATGTGATCCGCCGGTTTGACCGATGGGGCCGGGAAAACAGCATCTATTTTGTCTGTTTTGCAGCCGGTGTATTGATTTCCGTCTCATTTCTTCACATCATTCCCAAGGCCTTTGCCATGAATGACAACGCACCGGTTTATCTTTTTTTGGGCTATCTAAGCCTCCACCTGTTCAACCGCTTCATCAATGCGTTTGTCTGTGATAAGAGCTCGGATGAGCAGTATTCCATCGGGCTCATCCCCATGTTCGGGATCGGCTTTCATTCCTTCATCGACGGATTCATCTATTCCATCACCTTTACCGTAAGCGTGTTCACCGGGCTTCTCGCTGCTACAGGCATGGTGCTTCATGAATTCCCGGAGGGGATCATCACCTACCTGCTGCTCATCCGGGGCGGATTCAGCGGGAGGACCGCTTTTGTACTGGCATTTCTCGCTGCAGCCGTGACCACGCCCGTGGGCATGCTGGTTTCCTATCCCTATATCAGTGACATCAACAGGCCGTTTCTGGGTGCGCTGCTGGCCTTTTCTGCGGGGGCCCTGGTGTATGTGGGGGCCACCCACCTGCTGCCCCAGGCGGAAACCGAACAGAAGAAATACAGCCTGTTTGCCCTGGGTGCCGGCGTCCTGGTGGCCCTCGTCATTATTCTTTCCAAGTCGTAAGGTGGGCTTCTATCTCCACCGGCAGGGAAGCGGATGGTTGCTTGGGGCCATTTTTTGTGGCGCGCCCAGCAGGATTCGAACCTGCGACCTACGGATTCGTAGTCCGTCACTCTATCCAACTGAGCTATGGGCGCACAACCTCAATACTATAGCAGATTGAATGGGACCTGACAAGGGTGCATTTTCTCCGGCCCAGGGTGGAACAAGCGTTCCCATTTGATTTATCCATAACGCTTCACGATGGTCTGGATCAGTTGGGTGGTGGAAAACCCCTCCACAAACGGAATCCGGATGACTTTGCCCCCGTTTTTTTGGACCACGTCCGCTCCGATGATCTCTTCCTCGGCCCAGTCCCCGCCTTTTACCAGAACGTCCGGCACCAGGGACTGAATGATCCGAAGCGGATCGGGTTGGTCAAAGATAAGTACCCCGTCCACACAGGCGAGTGCGGCCAACACTTCGGCCCGGGTCTGTTCGGCAACAATGGGCCTTTTGGGGCCTTTGATATGGGCCACGGAACGGTCGCTGTTCACCGCCACCAGTAGAAAATCGCCCAGATCCCTTGCCGAGGAAAGGTAGCGAGTGTGCCCGGGATGAAGGATGTCAAAACACCCATTGGTGAATACCACTTGTTTCCCTTCATTTTTCAACTGTTGCCGAAGGTGACGGGTCTCTTCCAGGGAGCGGATTTTTTGAACAGACGATACCATGGGGTATGGATCCTCCTACATGGGGGTGGCCCGGGCCAGGGTCAGACAATAAACGCGCCCGGCCCCGGCGCTCTTGAGCACGCGGGTGCATTCATTGAGGGTGCTGCCGGTGGTGGCCACGTCATCCACCAGCAAAATGGACTTTTGTCTTACAATGGATGCATCAACCACCTGAAAGGCCCCCTGGATGTTTTTGCGTCGCTTATCCTTAGTGAGACGGGTCTGGGGGAGGGTGTGCTTACTCCTTCGGAGGGACAGAAAATCGATCTGCGCGTCGAGGGTCTTTGCCACAGGTTGGGCCAGGAGCAGACTCTGATTAAAGCCGCGTTCTCTGAGCCGTTTGGGGTGAAGGGGAACCGGCATCACCAGCTGCGGCGTCTTCCCCTTTATCCACGCCTTGGCAAATGCGGCGAGAAGCGGGCCCAGCGCGTCTGCCAGAAAGGCCTTTTGGCCGTATTTGAATCCATAGACGGCCTCTCGCAAGGTCCCGTCATAGGCATAAGGGGCCCCGGCAGCGTCGTACCGGGGTCTTTGGGTCAGGCAGGCCCCGCAGGGGTGATTGTCCTGGGTGGTGGATTCAAAAGGGGCCCCGCATATGGGGCATAAGGGCGGGGTGATGGGACGAAAGTCGGAGGCACATGCAGCACAGAAGGGGAGGGCGGTGGGATGCTCGAGTACGGGATTTTGGACCAGGAACTCCCTGCAGGCGGCGCATCTCGGCGGATAGAGGATATCCATGAATTGGGTCCACAGGCTCATGTATCCCCCTCTGTTCGGGGTCGTAAATTGAAGAGGATGTCTTGGGCTTCCTGCACGAAATCCTCAAAAGCGCACTCCCGGTTCAGGCCCCGACAGGTTAGTTTGGCCAGCTCCCAGGTCTCCCGGTCCCTGACATTGGCGGGGTAATAGGGCCAAAGGGCACAGCGCTGCGGTTTGACCGGGTGGATGGTGCATCCGACGCCTTTTCGGTAAAATATACAGTAATGGTCCATCCCGGTGCGGATATAGGTTCGCCCGTTTCTCTGCTCCAGGTATGTATGGCAGAGTGCCTTTAGAGGGATGTCCAAGAAACGCGCCAGCGCCTCCTGCTCCTCGCCGGTCACGTATATGCCGCCTTCGCCATAACAACACTCCCCGCACATGCGGCATTCAAACGACTTCATATCAGGTCCCTTTGTTCCCGTTTCCGTAAATCAACTTGTTTAGATCCCAGTCCACCAAGAGGCGCAGGGGGGTGGGGGTACCTTTTTTTCGGTAAATCAGGTGATGGTTTTCAAGTCCGTACAGAAAAAGCGCCTTGGTGACCGCCACATCATCACGGCAGTACCGGCTGAGCTTCTTCATCTCTTTTTGCCTGAACCATTCCACCGCCTGAAGCCCGTCAGCGGTTTTTCCCTTTTTCAGGGTCTCTCTCGCCAGATGGTCCAGCCCCAGTCTGAATCCCAGACGGCCGAAGATATCTTCCAGGATATCAAAGGTGGGAAGCCTATGGAGCGGTTTTTCCGTATAGGCGCCCAACACCTTGTAGTCGAATCGCTTGATATTAAACCCCACAATGAGATCGGCCCGGGTCAAGTGATCGAGCAACTCCTCAATGCCTGCCTCCTCAAACACCCTGTAGTCGTCGGCCATGGTATCAAATATGACCGCCACCGAAATCCGCATCAGGTGGGCATTTTGCCATCCCCCCACCTCCTGTGCGGTCTTCTGGGTTTCAAGGTCCAGATAGAGGACCCGGGGGGCCTTGGAGACCGCGGGCAGGGGGGGATTGGTTTGTACAGGGGACGCAGCCGCTTCATCTTTTTGGACCTCTTTGGACATCTGACTCAAGGGGAGGTGGCCCAACAGTCCTTCCAGGATGATAAGCGCCGCAGCCTTGTCCAAGGGCTTGTTCCCTGACCCGCATTTGGGGGAATGGATGCAGGAGGGACAGCCGTCTTCACATTCACACTCCCGGATAGTGGTCAAGGTGCGCTCCAGAAGCTCCACTACCACATCAAAGCCCCTCTGGGCCAGCCCCACCCCCCCGGCACAGGCATCATAGATGAAGATGGCGCTCTTTTCCACCTGGGGATGGTAGGGATAGCATATCCCCCCGATGTCATTCCGGTCACACAGGGCGAACAGGGGGAAAAGGCCGATGGCCGCATGTTCTATGGCGTGAATCCCCCCCATGAAATGCATTTTTTTGCGTTCCACAAAGCCCTTCAGCGTATCCTCTATCTCTACCCAGAACCCGACGGTTTCAAAGGTCTGGGACGGAAGGTCCAGGGAGAATACCCCCATGAGGGACTGATCCGGGAGGGAGCGCTTCTCATACCCGGTGACCGTCTCGGTGACCCGTAAGGCCCCCTCCCGCACCACAAACTGCCGCCTGGGCCGGGTTTGATGGATGTCGATAATCTCGGTCTCCTTGTCACTGCGGATTCGCGTGAAATATTTGCGTGTGGACCGATGGGCCACCACGTCCTTCTGGTCCAGAAAGAGCGCATCGATCTCATACTGATGGGCCCGATGCAGATAGATGGCCCCTGGATGACATTCTTTTAAGGCCCTGATGCCGTCCACGGTGCCGATGGCCTGACCGGTCTCTTTTTCAAATATGGTGAAGGTTTCCCCCGCAGATCGAATGTTTACGGAGAGCTGAGGGTTGCGGCGGGTGGCAAACCACACAGGTTCCCCCTCGGCGGTACGGCTCAGGAGGCCATCCTTTTCCAGCTTGTACAAATGCTCGGTCAAATGATGCGGCCAGTAGGCCCGGTCCTCGAGGCTGATGGGGGTTTCAGCTGCGGCGCACGGCAAATGACTTTCCACGATATAGCGGTTATCTGGGTCCAGGATGGCCGCTTCAAAGGATCTTTCAAAAAGATTGTCAGGATGTTTCATGAAATACTGGTCCAGGGCATCCGGCTTGCCCACCAGTATAATGAGGGATTCCCTTCCCGAACGGCCCACCCGCCCACCGCGCTGCCAGGTGTTGATTACCGTGCCCGGATACCCCACCAGGATGCATATATCCAGAGATCCGATATCGATTCCCATCTCCAGTGCACTGGTGGATACCACTCCCAGCAGGTCCCCGCTCGTTAGTCGCCTTTCAATCACCCGCCTTTCCTCGGGCATAAAACCCGCGCGATAAGAGCTGATTTTTCTTTTCAGTTCGGGCGCCAGCTGGGAGACCCACACATGGATGAGTTCGGTGACCTTTCGTGCCTGGGTAAACACAATGGTGCGAAATCCGTTCTGTATACAATCCACGAAGAGTTTGGCGGACAGAAAATTGGGGCTTTCTTCAGGATTCAGGAACACGAAATGCTGTCCGGCCCTGGGGGTTCCCGGGGTACGGACGACCTGGACCGGTTCACTGATCAGGCTTTGCCCGAATGTGTCGGGATTGCTTACCGTGGCGGATAACAGGATGAAACGGGGGGAAGCCCCGTAGCGTGCACACACCCGCTTTAACCGCCGGAGAATTTGGCTTACATGAGATCCAAAGATTCCCCGATAGGTGTGAATTTCATCGATGACCACGAATGCCAGGTTCTTGAGGAAGACTTCCCAGTTTGGATGATAGGCCAGAATCCCCCGGTGCAGCATGTCCGGATTGGTGAGAAGGATGTTGGGCACCTTCTGTTTGATCTGTTTCCGTTTGCCGGCCGGGGTGTCTCCATCGTAGATGTCAGCGGAGATGGCGTGGCCGGGAAGGCCGTGGACCCATCTGCGAAGGGTCTTTAACTGGTCCTGTTCCAGGGCCTTTAACGGGAAGATGTACAGGGCCCTGGCCTCGGGATGTTTTTGCATGAATTCAATGATTGTGAGGTTATAGATCGCGGTTTTTCCACTGGCCGTGGGGGTGGCCACCACGATATGGTTGCCCTTCCTGAGACCATGGATCGCTTCCGCCTGATGGCTGTAAAGCCGTTCAATGCCAAGCCCTTTCAAGTGGTTGCGGATGGGGTCGTGGAATCCGAGAGAATCCCCGTACACCGCATCCCGGGGAGGGAGATAGCGGTGATAGATGAATGTATCCCGAAACGCTCGGTGCGTTTTTAGCCGTTCAATATAGCTGGAAAGGTCCAAGGCGATGTCATGGTGAGACCTTTGAAAAATGTTCAATTTTGGTTTAGCTCAAGGAAGACGAAAATTTCAACCACAGGAATATACTGAATATTTCGAGGATTGAAATTTGAGTCTGACGCCGAGATCGACCAAAAGAGGGCGTTTTTCAAAGGTCTCATGGTATCCCATCTATGGGGTTTGGGTCCAGGCGCGTTGACGGGTGAATTGAACCGTTGGGATTCGCCGTTTCAGGAGACCATGCGGGTCAATCCCTGTGGCTCTTTGTTTTTCCTTTGAATTTTTTTTGCAGCGCCTCCGGTACGGTTTCAGAGGGAACTTTCGGGGGCGCGGCCTTCATCCGGTTGACAGCCTCACGTGTAGGGGCCAGGATATCGCTCATAAAGGAATCCTGTTCCACACTCCATGCGCTCCAGCCGTCGATTCCTATATATTCATTGTAACGGGTCTGATAATAAGGATCGTACAGCCTGACCCCTTTTTCCGCATCGTATTCATAGGAGACGAATTTTCCGTCAAAATGCAAAAAGTCCTCATCCTCGAGGCCCAATGTCCTCAACAGGGCTTTGTGGGCTTCGGCTATTTTCATATCTCATCCTTCCGCTTCCAATGCTGTTTTGGCTGATTCCAGTCGCTTCTGACCGTCTTCCCACTTGGAGAGAAGGTCCTGGATCTGTCCCCTCGTCTCCTTATATTCTGTCAGCAAAGGGACACTGATCTCTTTATCTTCAAAAACCTTGGGATCCGCAAGTCTTTTTTCCACCGCCTTCTGCCGGTCTTCAAGTCGGGTGATTCGATCCTCCATCTCCCTTAGTTCATTTTGAATGGGATTCAACAGGTTATGAATCTTTTGCCGTCTCTTGGCCCGCTGTTGTCTTTCTTTTTTTCGGTCCGGGGGTTTCCCCCTGGGGGAGCGATCGGTTTCGCCGGTGTGGACCCCCTCTTGGCCTCCTTTTCCGGGGCCGGGGGCGGAGGAGGGCGACGCAACTTCTGCAAGGTGGGCATAATATTCATCCAGGTTGCCTGGGTACTCATGAACGGAGGTGTCAGCGATATCCAAGATCTTGGTCGCCAGTCTGTTTACGAAATATTGATTGTGGGATACAAATAAGAGGGTGCCGTTATACTGGGATAAGGCCTTGATCAGCATCTCCGAGGAATTGATATCGAGATGGTTGGTGGGTTCATCCATGAGCATGAAATTGCCCGGAGCGACCAGGAGCTTGGCCAGAGAAACCCTGGCTCTCTCCCCGCCCGAAAGGACCTGGATGGATTTATCCACATCGTTTCCTGAAAACAGAAAGGCCCCGCATACGGAACGGACAAAACTGAGGGAGGCATCCGGAACCATTCTGTAGACCTCTTCCAGTACGGTATGATTGGGATTCAAGAGGTCTGTATGATGCTGGGCAAAATAGGCGATATTCACCTTGTGCCCCAATGAAATAACCCCCTGATCGGGTACCATTTCACCGGCGATGAGCCTGAGCAAAGTGGTCTTACCGCAACCGTTGGGACCTACTACGGCGATTCTTTCCCCCCGCAGAATGGTCAAATCCACATGGTCGTACAGGATGTTATCCCCGAATTGCTTGCCAATCCCCGTAAGGGTAGCGACCTCCCTTCCGCTCCGCATCACTTCCGGGAAGGCGAAGCGGATACGCGTTTCTGTTTGCCGTGTTTCCACCAGGGCCATCTTCTGGACCAATTTGATTTTACTCTGGGCCTGTCTCGCCTTGGAGGATTTGGCCTGGAACCGTTCTATGAATTTCCGGGCATCTTTGATCTTTTGCTCCTGCTTTTTGGCCTTTGCCTCCAAGGCCTCTATTTCCGCTTCCCGGGCTTGTACATAGGCATCGTAGTTGCCGGGGTATGATCGGAGGCCTTCCGGTTCAAAAGAAAGGATCCGGCCTACCTGGCGGTTTAAGAAGTCCCGATCGTGAGAGACCAGGATCAATGCCCCTGTAAACGCCCTCAAAAAATCCTCCAGCCATCGGACCGACGGGAGGTCCAGGTGATTGGTGGGTTCATCCAAGAGGAGGAGGTCGGGCCTTTGATACAGCAGTTGGGCCAAAACCGCCCGCATCTTCCAGCCCCCGCTCAGCTCAGCAATGGGTCGGTCAAAATCCCGGCAGGTAAATCCAAGGCCCAGGAGAATTTTTTCTGCATGGTGGGGGGGAAACATGTCATCTAAGAGGGCGATCTCCTGATGAAGCTCACTGATTTCTTCCCCGATGGCCGTCTGGCGATCTCGATTACGGGTTTTGTTCAGATCCGCTTCCGCCTTCTTGAGCCTGGCTTCAAATGCTTCCCGTCTTTCAATGGAATGGAGTATGGACCGGAGCAACCGCCCCGAGTCGGCCTCCTTGATGTCTTGCGGAAGATAGCCGAGCCTGAGGCCCTTTGAGATCTTGACTTCTCCGCTGTCCGGAGTCATCTCTCCGGTTATAATCCTGAGGAGAGTGGTCTTCCCTGAACCATTGGGTCCCACCAATCCGATGCGTTCTCCGGTTTCGACCTGGAGTCCGACGCCCTGAAGGAGGCCCCTTTCAAAGAAGTTTACGGAGATGTCGGTTAAGGTGACAAGGCCCATTTGTGGCTTTCCACAGTCATTTGAAGTCACTACGGGTGCGCAGGCGCCTCTTCTGCGGACCCCTATTTTTCATCCCTTGAGAAGGGAGGGATGTAAAGGATCAAAGGGACTTGAACAGAGGCCCCTCATACCAGAGCAGGGGCAACCGAAGGCCCCTGGTCATGCGGGCATGAGGAGTTGAAGGAGAGGGGATCAGGAAAAAGGCCGAGGCTTCTGCACAGGGGAAGAAAGTGTTCACATCATAGGGCTCACAGCATCCACCATTAGGCCGCCGACGACCCCTTCTCGCCGCTGCCGGATGTCTGGTCCTTTTTTTGGGGTGATTTTCCCCGTTCATCTCCCGGGAGGAGTTGTAATATGGACAAGGCGGCGCCATCCCCGTTTCTGATGCCTTTTTTTACAATCCGGGTGTAGCCGCCCTGTCTGTCCATATAACGCCCTTTCAGCTCATCAAAGAGCTTGTGCGTCACCTGCTTTTCCTGGATATACGAAAGGGCCTGGCGCCTGGAATGCAGATCTCCCCGTTTGGCAAGGGTAATCAATTTTTCTGCAATGGGCCGAACCGCCTTGGCCTTGGCGTCTGTGGTTTCCAGCTGTTCATGCTTGAAAAGGGAAGTTACCATATTTCTCAGCATCGCCCTCCGGTGGCTCGGATTGCGCGCCAATTGATTTCCTGCCTTCCTGTGCCTCATTTGCCTGAGTCCTTTCCGTCGGTCTCGCTTTCAGTATCCTTTGATGCGGCCTTGCCTGATTTGGGTTTTGCTTTGGCCGTCTGGTCTCCTATTTCCTGTTCTTGGGCGGTCTCTTCCTCTTCCGCTTGTGCATCCCCCTGATCTTTTTCCTGAACCCCTTCTCCCGGCTGTTCTTCTTTAGGGGGTTCCGCCTGCGGGAAGTTTTTCAATTTCATTCCTAAGGACAGGCCCATTTCCTCGAGTATGGCCTTGATTTCGTTCAGCGACTTTCTGCCGAAATTTTTGGTTCTCAGCATTTCGGAGTCGGTTTTCTGCACCAACTCCCCGATGAGTTTAATGTTTGCATTTTGCAGGCAGTTCGCAGATCGTACCGACAATTCAAGGTCGGAAACCGGCCGAAACAGATTTTCGTTGAGTTTTTCCTTTTCTTCCTCTTCCTCCTCTTCTTCCGGCTCCGGCTCTTCCTCAAAATTGATGAACGGGTTCATCTGCTCTTTCAAGATCTTGGCGGCATTGGCCACAGCGTCTTCGGGGAGGAGGGTCCCGTCAGTCCAGATCTCCAGGGTCAGTTTATCATAGTCGGTAATCTGTCCCACCCGGGCGTTGGTGACGATATAGTTGACTTTTTCGATACAGGAAAACACCGCGTCGATGGGAATGAAGCCCGAGTCCATGTCCGCGGGTTTGTTCTTTTCCGCAGGCACATACCCTTTTCCCATCTTGACCACCATTTCCATATCGAGATTGGCTTCTCGGTTGAGGGTAGCGATATGCTGTTCGGGATTCAGGATCTCTGCCAATCCGTCCGTTTCGATATCCCCGGCCGTGACCACGGCCTCCCCCTCCCGATGCAACCGGATCACCGCCTTTTCCACATCCAAAAGCTTAATCCGGACCTCCTTGAGATTCAGGATCACATCGGTGACATCCTCCAACACCCCGGGGATGGTGGAAAATTCATGAAGGACTCCGTCAATTTTGACGGAGACAATGGCCGCCCCTTGAAGGGAAGACAACAAGATACGCCGTAATGCATTACCGATGGTAATGCCGAATCCCCTCTCCAGCGGCTCACACGCGAATTTCCCGTAACGATCCGAATAACTGTCCTGATCGATCTCAATCCGTTTCGGTCTGATAAGCTCCCGCCAGTTTTTGCTCCTTAAGTCTCCCAAAAAAAAGCCTCCCCATTATTTCGTTGATAATTTTTTGACTGCCCTTTTTTCCATCGGTCAATCGTCGACACCTGTGTTTGGCATCTTATTTTGAGTACAATTCAACGATGAGTTGTTCCTGAATAGGCATAGTGAGATCTTCTCGATTGGGAAGAGCTTTCAGTGTTCCCCTGAATTGGTCTTTATCAACTTCCATCCATTCCGGAACACCCCTCCTGACAACGGTCTCCATCGCTTCCATGAGTTGGGGCACTTTTCGGCTCTTTTCCTTTATCTCTATCACATCGCCGGGTTTGACCCTGTAGGAGGGGATGTTCACCTTTCGATTGTTTACCAAAAAGTGATTATGTCGCACCAATTGTCTGGCCTGATTGCGGGAAACCGCGAAACCCATTCTGTAGATCACATTATCCAGCCGCGATTCCAGCAACATCAAAAGAGTTGTTCCGGTGATCCCTTTCTGTTTGTCTGCGCGATAATAATAGCCTCTGAACTGTTTTTCCAAGACACCGTAGATTCGCTTGACTTTCTGTTTTTCCCTCAGCTGGATGCGATAGTCCGAAACTTTCCCCCCACGCCGCTGACCGTGCTGTCCAGGTGCATAGGCCCGCCTTTCGAAAGCGCATTTGTCTCCGTAGCAACGGTCGCCCTTTAGGTAAAGCTTCAGATTTTCCCGTCGACACAATCTGCATAACGAATTGGTATATCTGGCCAAAATAGCCCCCCTGCAATTGTTGTATTCTCTTGTACTTATATGGTTTGATTCAAACCGGTTGCCCGGTACGTCGCCACATCGCCGGTTCCGGCGCCGTGTAAGGAAGATGCCTTTCCCGGGCCCATATCCTGGGGTATGAAACTCATACCCTGCGTCTTTTCGGGGGACGGCACCCGTTATGGGGGATAGGCGTTACATCCCTGATGACCGTAACCGTAAACCCCTCCACCTGGAGCGAGCGCAAGGCAGCCTCTCTCCCCACACCCGGTCCCTTCACGTGGACCTCGGCCACCCGCATCCCGTGGTCCATGGCCTGCCTGAGGGCATCCCGCCCGGCAAGCTGAGCCGCAAACGGTGTACTCTTTCTGGAACCCTTGACCCCACCTCTGCCTGCACTGGATTGGCCAATGACATTTCCGTGGGGATCGGTAATGGTGACAATGGTGTTATTGAATGTGGACTGAATATGAACGATACCCGTGGGTACGTTCTTTTTTTCCCTTTTGGTTTTGCCCTTCTTTTTTACGGTCCTTGCCATATAAATCCCTCAGATCCTATTTTTTTCGTTTTGCCATTACCGCCCTGCGGGGGCCTTTTCGGGTTCTGGCGTTGGTGCTGGTCCTCTGCCCCCGTACCGGCAGACCCCGTCGATGCCGCAGTCCCCGGTACAGGCCCAGATCCATCAGCCGCTTTATATTCATGGATACTTCACGCCTCAGGTCCCCCTCCACCCGGTATTTCTCGTCAATGATATTCCTGATCCGGGTAATCTGTTCCGAGGTGAGAGCGTCGGAATTGGTATCCCAATCGACTTGCGCCTCGGTCAGTATTTTCTGAGAAGAGGTCCTGCCAATGCCATAGATATACGTCAGCGCCACTTCCATCCGCTTTGATTTCGGTAAATCAACCCCTGCAATCCTTGCCAATCTCCAACTCCTATTTCATTAATGGTCTGTAAATGGTTTCCACCCTGTTGCCTTTATCCCCTGGCCGGCTGTCCAGCGTGAACGCCCCGGATAAAACCCGGCTTGCCTCACGCTTTGCCCGCAAGGGGACTGGGTGCGGTTTCACCACCGGATCAACCCTGTCGTTGTTTATGGCGAGGGTTGTCACAGATGACCCGTGCGACGCCCTGTCTCTTGATGATTTTGCACTTTTTGCATATCTTTTTTACAGACGGTCTGACCTTCATGATAAAAAACTCCTCCCAATCTAACCCTCACCTCTCCTGTGAGATACGAACAGGATTACAGCTTCTCCCGGTATACGATTCGGCCTCGGGTCAAATCATAGGGGGAAAGCTCCACAGAGACCTTGTCTCCGGGGAGGATTTTGATGAAATGCTTCCTCATTTTTCCCGAAATATGGCCTAAAACCCGGTGCCCGTTTTTGAGTTCAACCCTGAACATGGCATTGGGCAACGTCTCAATGACAACCCCTTCTACCTCAATGGCCTCTTCCTTGGGCATATGATATTTTCCACTGCCAGTCTGCGGATAGGCCCAAAAGGCGCCAATTCCGCAAAAAAGATGGTTTACCTCGCCTTACCCAAACCCTTTTTCATAAACCCCTCATAGTGCCGGGTCAGCATATGGGATTCGATCTGATTCGTGGTATCCATGGCCACGCCTACCACGATCAACAGCGCTGTGCCGCCGAAATAAAAGGGGACGTTCATGTGGTAGATCAGAATATTGGGCAAGACACAAATGGCTGAAACATAGAGGGCGCCTGAAAACGTCAATCTCGTGAGCACGCGGTCAATGTATTCGGCGGTGTTTTTCCCGGGCCTGATTCCGGGAATAAACCCGCCGGATCTTTTCATGTTATCGGCCACATCCACCGGGTTGAAATGGACGGCCGTATAAAAATAACAGAAGAAAAATATGAAAATCACATAGATGACGATATACACAATATGCCCGGGGTTCAGGGCATTCACAATGCTCTGGAGCCAGGGATACTGCTCTGCACTCAGAAAATTGGCAATGGTGGCCGGAAACATGATGATGGATGACGCAAAGATGGGGGGAATGACCCCGGCCGTATTGACCTTCAGGGGGATATGGGTGGCCTGTCCGCCGTACATCTTTCGCCCCACCACCCGCTTGGCATACTGAACCGGTATCCGTCTTTGCCCCCTTTCCACAAAAACGATGGCCCCCACCACCGCGATCATCAGGGCCACCAGCAGAATCATAAAGAAGGGGGTGAGTTCACCGGTGCTCATCAACCTGAAGCTGTTGGCCACGGCCACCGGAAACCGGGCCACGATTCCGGAAAAGATGATGAGGGAAATCCCGTTACCGATCCCCCGTTCCGTTATCTGTTCTCCCAGCCACATGAGAAAAGAGGTGCCGGCAGTGAGGGTGATCACGGTGAGCAGTCTGAACCCCCAGCCGCCCACAGGAACCACCATGGCCCCGCCCGGGCTGGTCATGTTCTCCAGCCCCACGGCGATCCCGAACCCCTGGATCATGCTCAGAAGTACGGTGCCGTATCGGGTGTACTGGGTGATTTTTTTCCGGCCCTGCTCCCCTTCTTTTTTGAGCCGCTCCAGGTAAGGGACCACCACCGTCATGAGCTCCAGAATAATGGAGGCACTGATGTAGGGCATGATTCCCAGGGCCATGACCGACATCTGGCTCAGGGCCCCGCCTGAAAACATGTCAAACAGGCCGAACAGGGTCCCCTGCCTGGCATTGAAAAAGGCCGCGAGGGCCGCCCCATCTATGCCCGGTGTGGGGATATGGCACCCCACCCGATATACCGCCAGCATAAACAGGGTGAAAAAGATTTTCTTTTTCAGCTCCGGTATCTTGGGAATATTTTGAAAACCGCCAATCATTCATTCAACTCCGGTTATCCGTGTGCACCATCTGATTCGGCCCAAACACAGCAGGGGGTTTGCTATACAATCTCCACCCGGCCTCCTGCGGCCTCGATTTTGTCTCTCGCGGTCTGGCTAATCTTATGGACCTTTACCACCAGGGGTTTGGAGATCTCTCCGTTACCCAGCAACTTGATGCCGTCCGCCTGCTTCTTGGCCAACCCCGAGGCCTGCAGGATATCGGAATCAATGGGTACATCCGATTCAAATCGATCCAAATCCGCTACATTAATGATATTGTAGACTTTTCTGAACGGGTTCTTGAAGCCGCGTTTGGGAAGCCGTCGCTGGATGGGCATTTGACCGCCTTCGAATCCAGGCCGGGTCCTGCCGCCGGAGCGGGAGAGCTGTCCTTTATGCCCGCGGCAGGAGGTGCCTCCGTGCCCTGAGCCGACGCCTCTTCCCACCCGTTTCTTTCTTTTTCTAGACCCTTCGCAGGGTGACAATTCATGTATTTTCATCCCTCTTCCCCATGCTTCAATGAATCTTGATTAGAAACGAGACCTTGGCGAGCATGCCCCTCACGGCCGGTGTGTTCTTCAACTCCACTGTTTTGTTCAGCTTGGTCAACCCCAATCCCTTCAAGGTCTCACGGATGTTCTGGGTCTTTCCGATCCCGCTTTTGACAAGCGTTACTTTGATAGTGTCACTCATAACGATCACTCTTTCACATAAATGGCAAAAAAAGGAGAGTCTTCATGCAAGGCATTCAGGCGCTCAGTTCTTCTCTCATTTTTCCTCTGTGAGATGCGATGACCTGGGGGTTGCGAAGGGCGCGCAGGCCCTCGATGGTCGCCCTCACCACATTATGCGGATTATGAGACCCCAGGCATTTGGTCAGGATATTCTGGATGCCCGCCGCCTCCAAGACCGCTCGCACCGCGCCTCCTGCTATGAGCCCGGTTCCGGGTGCGGCCGGTTTCAGAAGGACCCGGCCCGCCCCCCAGCGTCCGGTCACCTCATAGGGAATACTGGTCTCCTTCAGGTTGACCATCCCCATATCCTTTTTGGCCTTTTCGATCCCTTTTCGGATGGCCTCCGGCACCTGGTTGGCCTTTCCCAGGGCGCTTCCCACCATGCCGTTACCGTCTCCCACCACCACAATGGCACTGAAACTGAACCGCCGGCCGCCCTTGACCACCTTTGCCACCCGGTTGATATGGACCACTTTTTCAATTAACTGGACTTCGTCGTCGCCTGCAAACAATGGCCTTCTCCCTAATCATAGCACGTGTTGCGAGTTATGGCCCCTCTCACAGGGGCTGATTTTCCAAGTACGCTACCGTTCGAGCCGTTTCACTCTCATTTCAACCGCAGGAGCCCAAAACGGCAGGATTCAGCTAAAATTCCAGGCCCTTTTCACGGGCCGCATCAGAAAGGGCCTGCACCCGGCCGTGATACAGAAAGCCGTTTCGGTCAAAGGACACCTTTTGGATCTCCTTGGCCAGGGCCAGTTCGGCAATGGCCGCTCCCACCCTTGCCGCCCCCTTTTTGTTCCCGCTGTCTTTTCCGATGTCGGTGCGGAGCTCCCTGGACAGGGAAGACGCCTGAACAAGGGTTTTCCCCTCCGTGTCGTCAATGATCTGCGCATAAATATGCTTAGCGCTCCTGAAAACGGTGAGGCGGGGTCGCTCCGGGCTCCCCTTGACTTTTCTTCGCACCCTTTTCTGTCGCTTCAGTCTTTTTTCTGATCGAGTTGCAAAACCCATACCCAAAACCTCTTTACGAATGGTCCCGCTTTTTACTATTTGGCGCCCGCCTTGCCCGCCTTCCTCCTGATAATTTCGTCCGCATACTTGATCCCTTTCCCCTTGTAAGGCTCCGGCGGTCTCAGGCCGCGTATCTTGGCGGCTGTCCTGCCCAAGAGTTCCTTGTCGCTTCCGCTCAAAGAGATCTTTGTTTTTTCTATGTTGGCCTCTATTCCATCGGGCAGGTCAAAATTTACCGGGTTTGAATACCCCACATTAAAGACCGCGGTCCGTCCCTTCAATTCGGCCCTGTATCCCACGCCCACAATCTCAAGAGACTTTTCAAATCCTTTGGTCACCCCGATGACCATGTTGGCCACCAGTGCGCCGAAGAGCCCGTGCAAGGCGTTGTCCTTCCTTGATGTGCCGTCCACGGAAACCGATAGGGTGCCGTTCTCCGGCTTGATGTGGATCTTGGGATGAATGGTTCTAACCAATTCGCCCTTGGGGCCTTTTACCGAAAGCCGGTCTCCCTGTATGTTGACCTCAACCTCTTTTGGTATCGGAATGGTCTGCTTGCCTATGCGTGACATCCACAATCTCCCTCATTTTCAAATTGATATGTCTTCCCGCCCACTACCACACGGCGCAGAGGATTTCCCCACCGATTTTCTCTTGCCTGGCCTCATTGTCGGGCATCAATCCTCTGGATGTAGAGACAATATTGATGCCAAGGCCGTTTAAGGTCTGGGGGATTTGGTCGTGTTTTTTATACACCCGGCAACCAGGCTTACTGACCCGCTGAAGCCCTTCGATAACAGGATTCCCTTCATTATCATATTTCAAAAATATGCGGATATAACGGTGCTGACCGTCTGAAATAATCCTGAAATTCTTGATATAGCCTTCCGATTTGAGCACCTTGGCCACATTAATCTTCAACTTTGAGCTGGGGATGTTCACCATTTCGTGCGATGCCCTGAGGGCATTTCTTATCCTGGTCAGCATATCAGCCACTGGATCCGTCATTGTCATTATTCGTCTTGCTCCCTACCTTAAAAAAAACGTTTACCAACTCGACTTGACCACTCCCGGGATTTGACCTTTTGACGCCAAATTCCTGAAACAGATGCGGCAGATTCCGAACTTTCTCAGAAAAGCCCGGCTTCGCCCGCAAATGGGGCACCTATTGTATCGACGCGTGGAAAATTTTGGTTCTCTTGCGGCCTTCACTATGAGCGACGTCCTTGCCAAAGTATCCCCCTTCAAACCCGCTTTTGGTTAATGCCGAAACGGCATCCCCATCTGTTCCAGCAAAAAACGGCCTTCCGCATCCGTTTGCGCCGTGGTCACGATGGAGATGTTCAACCCTTTGATTTTATCGATTTTGTCATAATCGATTTCAGGGAAGACGATAAAGTCCTTAATCCCGATGCTGCAATTGGCTCGACCGTCAAAAATTTTCCCTGAAATTCCCCTGAAGTCCCGCACCCGTGCCAGGGCCGCATTAAACAGTTTGTCTAAGAAATCATACATGCGTTCCCGCCGTAAGGTTACGGTGCATCCGATGGGCATGCCCTCCCTCAGCTTAAACCCGGCAATGGACTTTCTGGCCTTTGTAACCACGGCCCTCTGGCCGGCAATCAGGGTCAGTTCGTCCACCGCGGCGTCCAACATTTTGATATTCTGGGTGGCTTCACCAAGGCCCATATTTAAAACCACCTTTGTGAGGCGTGGTACAGCCATGATGGTGGTATACCCAAACTCTTTGATCATGGCCGGGACCACTTCCGAATGGTATTTTTCCTTTAATCGAGACAACGAAACCCCCTCCGCACTTTCCTGATTCTCATTCCCGATGATCTTTCATGTGATCCGGGTATTACTCCTGCTGCGCAGCCTTATCCGCTATTTCTGGTCCATGGATTCGCCGCATTTCTTGCACACGCGCACCTTGGAGCCGTCCTCCAGTCGACGCATCCCGATCCGGGTGGGCTCAGTGCATTTATCGCAGACAATCATCACGTTGGATATCTTGAGGGGGGCTTCCTTTTCAATGATCCCTCCCTGAGCGGTTTGCGCACTGGGCTTGGCATGTCGTTTAATCATGTTCAGCTTTTCCACCACAACACGCTCCTTTTCCGCATCCACTTTCAGCACCGTACCGATTTTTCCCACTTCTTTACCAGTAAGGACGATTACCTTATCGTTCTTTTTGATCTTTGGGTGTTTCTTGCGCACTTTCATCGCTCCCGTCTGCGAATCCCCGACTCCTCCCGGCCTATACCGGATTTACAGCACCTCAGGGGCCAGGGAAATAATTTTCATGAATTTCTTTACTCTCAACTCCCGTGCCACCGGCCCGAAGATCCTGGTCCCAATGGGCTCTCGTTGCTGGTTGATCAGAACCGCAGAGTTATCATCGAACCGGATGTAGGATCCGTCCAGTCTGCGGAGCCCCTTGGCTGTCCGCACCACCACGGCGCGAACCACATCTCCCTTTTTGACCTTGGAGTTGGGCATGGCCTCTTTTACCGTGACCACGATGACATCTCCCACACTGGCATACCTTCGTTTGGACCCGCCCAGTACCTTTATACACGAAACCACTTTGGCGCCGGAATTGTCAGCTACCTTTAACTTTGTTTCAGTCTGTATCATCCCATCTGCTCCGATGACCGATTAGGTGGAACCTTGTGCCCACTCAGCGTTCGATTTGACTCTTTTCAATAAGTTCGCTTACCCGCCATCTCTTGTTCTTGCTGATCGGCCTGCTCTCAGTGATTCTTACTTTATCGCCAATGACGCACTTGTTCTGGGGGTCGTGGGCCATATATTTGGACCGCTTCCTGATATATTTTTTGTAAATGGCATGTTTGGTCAGCCGTTCCACAAGGACCACAACGGTCTTTTCCATCCGATCGCTGACAACAGTCCCCACCAACCCTTTTCGCAATCCGCGTTCTGTCATCACTACCTCGTATTAGCCCTTTGATAAGGAGATTTCAGCCTCTCTAAGCACTGTCTTTATGCGCGCCAAATCCCGCTTCGCCTTCTGGATTGCGGCGGTATTTCCCAATTGCCCCGTGGCCTTCTGGAACCTGAGGTTGAACAATTCCTGCTTTGTCCCTTTTTCCCGTTCCCTCAGCTCCTCATTCGCCAGTTCCCTCAACTCCTTCGCCTTCATGACCTCATATTCTCCTGGTGATAAATCTTGTGGCAAACGGCAACTTGTGACCGGCCAGACGAAAAGCCTCCCCAGCCACGCTTTCAGGGACCCCTTCCAGTTCATACAGGATCCTCCCCGGCTTTACCACGGCGACCCATTTGTCAGGTGCGGCCTTCCCCTTGCCCATCCGGGTCTCGGCCGGCTTTTTGCCGATAGGCTTGTCCGGAAATGTCCTTATCCAGACCTTTCCCCCGCGCTTTACATGCCGGGTAACCGCGATTCTTGCGGCCTCGATCTGCTGAGCGGTCATATGGCCGCATTCCAGTGCCTGCAATCCATAGTCACCGAATTCGAGGGTGTTGCCTCTGTAGGCCTTTCCTTTGGTGCGGCCTTTCTGTTTTTTTCGGTACTTGACCTTTTTGGGGCTTAACATGAGACCTTCCTATTCCTTCTTTTCAGGTAGAATTTCGCCTTTGAATATGGTTACCTTGACACCGATAACCCCATAGGTGGTAAATGCTTCTGCAAAACCGTAGTCAATATCCGCCCTGAGGGTATGCAGGGGGACCCGTCCTTCCCGGTACCATTCTCGCCGAGCCATTTCAGCCCCGCCCAGCCGCCCGCTGCAGGCGATCTTTATGCCCTGCGCGCCGAACCTCAACGCTGAGCTCACGCTTTTCTTCATGGCCCGTCTGAAGGCCACCCGCCTGACCAACTGCATGGCCACGTTTTCGGCCACCAACTGGGCATCCACTTCCGCCTTTCTGACCTCTTGAATATCGAGGATGACCTCCCGCCGGATGACCTTCTCCAGGTCGTTTTTGAGCTTTTCGATTTCAGAGCCCTTTTTGCCGATGACGATTCCCGGCCTTGCCGTATGCATGCGAATCCTGACTTTGTTGGCTGCCCGTTCGATCTCAATCTTTGCCACGCCGGCTTGAAAGGCCCTCTTTTTCAAAAATTTCCTGATATTGTAATCCTCAAAAACGAATCCGCTATACTCCTCACCGGCATACCATCTGGAATCCCAGCTCTTCACAATTCCCAGCCTGAAGCCGATCGGATGAACTTTCTGTCCCAATTATGCACCTCCAGTAAGATTAAAGGCCTTTTTCAGCCCATGAACAAGCAAAGCCTATTCCTCGTCCAGGACAACCGTCAGATGACTGGTCCTCTTATTGATACGCGTTGCGCGGCCCAGGGCCCGGGCACGCCACCGTTTTAAGGTCGGACCTTGATCGGCATAAATGCGCTTTATATAAAGGGTATCCACGTCCAAGCCTGCATTCTCCTCCGCGTTGGCCACCGCCGAGGAGACCAGTTTTCTGATGATGCGGGCCCCCCGCTGGGGCGCAAACATCAACAGATTCAGCGCCTCTTCCACGCGTTTCCCTCGAACTTGGTCCATGATTAGTCGAACTTTTTGAGGAGAAATCCGAGTAAATTTTGCCACAGCTCTGGTTTCCATTGTTTGCTCTTACACCAATCCTCAGTCTTTAAGGTTTGACGGGCGTACCCGTGCGGGACGAAAATCAAGCAGCCTGCCTTTTCAAAAACAGTTCTCCCCCTCAGGGTGTAGGCCAGCGGCTATCGCTTTCCCTTTAGCTTTGACTTCTTGTCGCCTGCATGTCCGTAAAAGATCCGGGTGGGCGAAAATTCACCCAATTTATGCCCTACCATATCTTCGGTAACGAACACGGGCAGAAATTTCTTGCCATTGTGAACCGCAAACGTCATCCCCACAAACTCCGGGAGTATGGTAGACCTGCGCGACCATGTCTTTATGATTTTTCTGCTGGAGCTTCCGCTTGCTGCTTCCACCTTTTCCAGCAAATGCCCGTCCACAAACGGTCCCTTTTTTAAAGATCTTGCCAATCCTCTCCTCCTGTTTTCATTCTGCGGCAGGGTACCCCGTCCAGGGGAAAACCGCCACTACTTGGTGCGCCGCTTTATGATCAGATGGTCACTCCCCTTTTTTACCCGGGTCTTGTATCCCTTGGTGGGCACGCCCCAGGGGGTTACGGGATGACGGCCCCCAGAGGATTTGCCCTCGCCACCGCCGTGGGGATGATCCACCGGGTTCATGGCAACGCCTCTTACCTGAGGCCTTTTCCCCTGCCATCGACTCCTGCCGGCCTTTCCCATGGATATATTCTCATGCTCCAGATTTCCCACCTGTCCGATGGTCGCTTTGCAGTCGTGAAAGACCATTCGCACCTCTCCGGAAGGGAGCTTGATTTGTGCGAACTTCCCTTCTTTGGCCATAAGCTGACCGTAATTCCCGGCGCTCCTGGCCAATTGGGCCCCGTGTCCCACATGTAATTCGATGTTGTGAACGTGCGTGCCTAAGGGGATGTCTCTCAAGGGGAGGGCGTTTCCGATTCGAATTTCAGCCCCGGTACCGGACATGACCTGGTCTCCCACCCTCAGTTTGGTGGGGGCAATGATGTAGCGCTTTTCGCCGTCCATATAGTGTAATAGGGCGATATTGGCGGACCGGTTGGGGTCATATTCAATGGTGGTCACCCTGGCCGGGATTCCGTCTTTGTCTCTCCTGAAGTCTATGAGACGGTAGGCCCGCTTATGTCCGCCCCCACGGTGTCGCACGGTCATCCGGCCGTTGCTGTTTCTCCCGCCCTTTTTCCTCAGTGGCCTGATCAGGGTTTTTTCGGGTTTGTCCCGGGTGATCTCCTCGAAGGTGGAAGTGGTTTGAAATCGTCTTCCCGGCGAGGTCGGATTATTTGTTTTTATGCCCATTTCCTGCTCCAGATGTCTGAGATAGGGACCCGTGACATGCCCATGGTCGCACGGGTTTTATATCGGTTATACCCCTTCAAAGAATTCGATGTTTTCTCCCGGGGCCAGCTTCACAATGGCCTTTTTCCAGTCAGGCCGCTTCCCCACAGTTCTCCCCATCCTTCGCTTTTTTCCTCGGATATTCATGGTCTGCACAGTCAGCACCTTTGTTTTCAACAGGGATTCAACCGCCCTTTTGATCTCTATTTTGTTGGCATGCCTGTGCACCTTAAGGGACACCTGATTGGCTTCCCCCTTCTGGCGGTTGGCCTTTTCCGTGATATGGGGCTCTTTGATGACTTGATAGATATCCACTATGTACCCAATGCCTCCTCGATCTTTTCTATGGCGGGTCTTTCCAGGAAAAGGTGATCATATTTCAGGACATCAAAGACATTGAGACCTTCGTGCCGCATCACCTTTATCCGTGGCACGTTCCTGGAGGATTTCTCCAGAGTTATTGATTTCTCATGGGTGACGATCAGGGCCTTGTGCACATCGAACCGCTGCAGGGTCTCCACAAATCGTTTGGTCTTGATTTCGGGCAAGGAAAAATCATCCACCACAATCAGGTGGTTTTCCTTGACCTTGTCTGTCAAGGCCATGCGCAGGGCCGCCTTTCGGATCTTCTTGGGAACCCGCTTGGTGTATTTGCGGGGCTCAGGCCCGAAGACCACGCCCCCGCCTTTTCTCGTGGGCGAAGAATTGGCGCCGACTCTGGCCCTTCCCGTGCCCTTTTGCCGCCATAGTTTGGCCCCTGACGCCCTGACGTCCGAACGACCCTTTGCGGCGGCTGTCCCGGATCGTCTCGCAGCCAGCTGGCTGACCACCACCTGATGGAGCAAGTGGGGTTTGACCGGGACATCGAAAATTTGGTCCCTCAGTTCGATTTCCGCCACCTTCTCTTTTTTAAGATTGAATACGTCCAACTGCGTCATAATAGCCTCTGTGTTATGGGCTTACGGTGATTCCAGGTTTGGATGGTATGTGTCGACCCCGTTGGTTTGGTTCAAAATGCCTCTTTATGCCTTGGCGATCTCAATGATATTGTTGCGGCTTCCCGGGACCGGTCCTCTAACCAGAACCACATCCATTTCCGGCCTGACATCCACCACCTGCAGGTTCTTGACGGTCACGTTTTGTCCCCCCAGTCTGCCGGGCAGCTTTTTTCCCTTCAGGACCCTGCCCGGGGTGGCGCTGCAACCGATGGAGCCGGGAATTCTGTGGGTCCTGGAACCATGTGTTTTTTTGCCTCCGGAAAAGCCCCATCTTTTCATGACCCCGCTGAAGCCTCTCCCCTTGCTCAGGCCCTTGACATGGACCCGGTCGCCCACTGAGAGCACATCCGACTTGATCTCCTGACCCAGTTCAAATGCGTCCAGATTATCCACTTTGATTTCCCTGAGCCAGGCGAAACTCCGACCCCCGGATGCCTTGAAGTGGCCGCGGGCAGGGCGGTTCACCCTTCCAAGGTTGGTGGGCTCGAAACCCACCTGAACCGCATCATAGCCTTCCTTTTCGCGGGTCTTCTTCTGAATCACCACACAGGGACCCACCTGCAGGACGGTTACCGGAACACTCTTTCCTCCTTCGAGGAAGTATCTTGTCATGCCTAATTTTTTGCCCAAAAGTTTGTTGACCATACCTAATTCAGCTCCAGACTCATCCTGTTCGACCTAAGCCATGTTGCAGCCCGTTTATGTGTCTTTGCCCCAGATGACGATTTGCCGAGCCCCCTTACCCTGCTACAGCTTGATCTCAACATCCACGCCTGCCGCCAAGTCGAGCTTCATCAGCGAATCAACGGTCTGCTGGGTGGGTTCCAGGATATCCAATAACCGCTTATGGGTCCTTATCTCAAATTGTTCCCTTGACTTTTTATCCACGTGAGGAGATTTCAAAACACAATATTTATTGATGACAGTGGGAAGGGGAATGGGGCCGGCCACTCTGGCGCCTGTCCCGGTTGCCGTTTCCACGATCTCAAGCGCCGATTGATCCAGTAATTTGTGATCATAGGCCTTTAAGCGGATTCGAATCTTCTGATTGGCTAACATGCCCCTCTCCCTATTCAATAATGTCGCTGATGACGCCTGCACCCACGGTTCTGCCGCCTTCGCGGATGGCAAACCGCAATTCCTTTTCCATGGCAATGGGCGTAATCAATGCCACCTCCATGGTCACATTGTCTCCCGGCATCA
>JAIPDZ010000020.1 GCA_021737425.1 Deltaproteobacteria bacterium | reverse complement strand
GGGTTGGATTTGGTTGTCGCGATTGAGTGAAGCCACAGAAATAGTAGACTATTTTGAGGACTTCACGATTGAGCGGCAGCCGAAGACGGCCCGAAGCTGAGATGGGAAAATGTGAAGTTATTTTTGAGTGAGCCCTTAGTAACTGCAGGAGCGAATCATGGCCGCCAGGGTCTTGACAAGAAGCGAATTCGACGATCTCACCCTGCTCAAGCGGGGCAAGGTGAGGGATGTATACGAGGTGGAGGACAAACTGCTGATCGTGGCCAGCGATCGCATGTCCGCATTTGACGTGGTCATGGCCGATCCCATCCCGGACAAAGGCAAAATCCTTACCCGCATCTCCCTGTTCTGGTTTCAAAGACTGGAACCCATTGTGGACAATCATCTGATCAGCAGTGACCCTTCCCAATTCCCGGCGGTGTGCCAAAAATACGCCCCGGACCTGGAAGGCCGGAGCATGCTGGTCAAAAAGGCCACCCCCCTGCCGGTGGAATGCATTGTCCGGGGGTACCTCTCCGGGTCCGGGTGGCAGGAATACCTCCAGACCGGGGCCGTGTGCGGGATTCCCCTGCCTGAGGGCCTGTCCCAATCCGACCGGCTGCCCCAGCCCATTTTCACCCCTTCCACCAAGGCCGCAGACGGGATGCATGATGAAAATATCACCTTTGAGCAGGCCTCCCAAATTCTGGGCCCCGAGAAAGCCGGCGCGGTCCGCAGGCTCAGCCTGGAGATCTATGACTTCGGCCGCAACCTGGCGGCCCAAAACGGAATTATTGTGGCAGATACCAAGTTTGAGTTTGGGACCCTTACAGACCCCCAACACCCGGATGAACAGCTGATCCTCATCGACGAGGTCCTGACCCCTGATTCCTCCAGGTTCTGGCCTGCGGACACCTACTCTCCGGGCGGACCCCAAAAGAGCTTTGACAAGCAGTTTTTACGGGACTATCTCATAGAAATCCAGTGGCTCAAGACCCCGCCTCCGCCCAAACTCCCTGATGAGATCGTGGCCAAGACCCGGGAAAAATATTTGGACGCCCTCCAACGGATCACGGGCCAGGGGCTTTGACCAGGTGAGCCGGCTGATCTGTTTCATAGACGACTCCGAGTTTGAGCACGACCTGGTGCGCCGGGAGATCGCCCCTCAGACCCCTGATCTGGAATTCTGTCAGGCCTATACCTTTGAGGAGGCCCAAACCGCCCTGGGCGCCACCAAACCTGCCCTGTTTCTCCTGGATCTGTGGGGTCAGGATAAAAGCGTGGTCAACCCGCACGTCACCCCCAAAGCAGACCTGCAAAGAGACGCGGCTCAATTCCCCACCCTGGATACCGTGTATGAAGGGCTGGACCATTTCAAGGGCGATCTTCACAATGAATACCTCAAGCGGCTGTTCAGCATCGTCCACCACTGGCGGGCGCTGTTTGAAAAGGCCTGCGATAATATCGGTCAGAACAGAAAATACGGCCTGGCCAACATGGAACAGGTCAGGCGCCACTACCCGGGTGTCCCCGCCGTGTTTTATACCCGAAAATCCCTGATCACCGACGCGGTGGCCCTGTTCAGGGCCCGAGCCGACGGTCTTTTCATCAAACCCACCGGTACCGACGAACCGCAAACCCGGGCCATGACCCGGGCCTACGCCCCCACCCTGCAGGAGGAACTCAAGCGGATCATGGAATCCTTTCCTTCCGCGTAGGGGAGCCAACCCCTCCCGGCCTCCCCTCCTTTACCGGGGTAACCCATAAATTTTATTACGAAAAAATCTTCTTGCCGCGGTTTGGGAAACTTGCCGGGAACCGGCTTGACAAAGCTTTTTTTGATGCTTAACGTTTTGCTGTAATGACGAGAGGGAATGAAGGTATCCCCTTTTCATCAGGAGGAAATCGTGACAAGAGCAAACAAAAAAGAGGTTCAGGACACACAGGCGACAAACCCGGGTCCGGCCGGGGAAGCTCCCAATGAGTCACGGCCGGAAACAGAGGCGCCCGAGCATGCGGAATTGGTTCCTCTGGAGGAAATGACCAGGGAGCAACTGATCGAAAAACTGGAGGAGATGGAAAAGGAAAGGGACGATAACCAGGACCGTTATCTGCGTGCCAAGGCAGAGATGGAGAATGTGAAGAAGCGTTTTCAGAAGGAAAAACAGGATCTGCTCAAGTACGCAAATGAATCACTGCTCAAACAACTGCTTCCGGTGGCGGACAATCTCGAAAAAGCCATTGGCCATTCACAGGAACAAAATTCCCTCAAAACACTCTTGGAAGGTGTGGATCTCACCCTGAAGGGACTCCTGGACACCCTGAATAAGGCGGGAGTGGAACCCCTTGAGGCGGTGGGAGAACCTTTTGATCCTAATTTCCATGAGGCCATGAGTGAAGCGGAATCAGAGGAGGCCCCACCCGGAACCGTCATTCAGGAATTTCAGAAAGGGTACACCCTGAACAACAGGCTTTTGAGGCCCGCCATGGTGGTCATCAGCAAGAAACCCGGTTGAGAGGAACATCCCGCCCCGGGAAGCAGAAACGAAATGGGGTACAATAAAAATATTGAGGTTATGAATTTTAATGAATCTTAATTTAAGATCCTTGGACGTGAGGAGGAAAAAATGGGAAAAACGATAGGAATCGATCTAGGAACAACCAATTCATGTGTGGCCGTAATGGAAGCAGGGGATCCCGTGGTCATTGCCAATGCAGAAGGGAGCCGGACCACGCCCTCCATTGTCGCCTTTACGGAGAGCGGCGAACGGCTGGTGGGTCAGACCGCCAAACGACAGGCCGTCACCAACCCGGAAAACACGGTATTTGCGGTCAAGAGACTGATCGGGCGAAAGTTTGATGCCGAGGCCGTGCAAAGGGACATCAAGATCCTCCCCTACAAGATTTCCAAGGCATCCAACGGCGATGCCCATGTGAGTATCAGGGAAAAGGACTACAGCCCGGCGGAAATATCCGCCATGATCCTCACCAAGATGAAGGAAACCGCAGAGGACTATTTGGGGGAGAAGGTCACCGATGCCGTCATCACCGTCCCTGCCTACTTTAACGACAGCCAGCGCCAGGCCACCAAAGATGCGGGCCGGATTGCCGGGCTCAATGTGGAGCGGATTATCAATGAACCCACCGCAGCCTCTCTCGCCTTCGGGCTGGACAAAAAGGGGGATCGAAAGATCGCGGTATTTGATCTGGGCGGGGGGACCTTTGATATCTCCATCCTGGAAATCGGTGAAGGGGTCTTTGAAGTGAAATCGACCCATGGCGATACCCATCTCGGGGGGGAGGATTTTGACCTGAGGATCATCGATTACCTGGCCGATGAATTCAAAAAGGACCAGGGCATTGATCTTAGAAACGACAAGATGGCGCTGCAGCGGCTGAAAGAGGGGGCGGAAAAGGCCAAGGTCGAGTTGTCCGGTTCCACGGAAACCGACGTGAATCTCCCCTTTATTACCGCGGACGCCAGCGGCCCCAAGCATCTGAACATCAAACTGAGCCGATCCAAACTGGAAGCCCTGGTGGACGACCTGATCGAGCAGGTGACCGGCCCCTGCCAGACCGCATTGAAAGATGCGGGCCTCAGCGCCAATGAGGTGGATGCGGTCATACTGGTGGGGGGCATGACCCGCATGCCCAAGGTCCAGCAGAAGGTAAAGGAGATCTTCGGCAAGGAACCCAGCAAGGGGGTGAACCCTGACGAAGTGGTGGCCATCGGCGCCGCCATTCAGGCCGGGGTATTAAAAGGGGATGTCAAAGACGTCCTGCTTCTCGACGTGACCCCGCTTTCCCTGGGCATTGAAACCCTGGGAGGTGTCTTCACCAAGCTGATCGAAAAGAATACCACCATTCCCACCAAGAAGAGCCAGATCTTTTCCACGGCCGCAGACAATCAGCCTGCCGTGGAGATCCATGTGCTCCAGGGGGAAAGAGAGATGGCCTCGGGAAACAAGACATTGGGCCGGTTTCAGCTGGTGGGGATCCCGCCCGCTCCGAGAGGGGTTCCCCAGATCGAGGTGACCTTTGACATTGATGCCAACGGCATCGTTAACGTCTCGGCCAAGGACATGGGAACGGGCAAAGAGCAGTCCATCAAGATCACCGCTTCCAGCGGTCTCAGCGAAGAGGAAATTGACAAGCTGGTCAAGGATGCTGAGTTGCATGCCGAGGAGGACAAGAAGCGAAAAGAGCTGATTGACGCCCGTAACTCGGCCGACTCCCTGATCTATTCCACGGAGAAGTCCATCAAAGAGGTGGGCGACAAGCTGGATGATGACACCAAGAACAACATCAACCAGGCCATCGAAAACCTGAAAAAGGCCATGGAAGGGGAGGACGTGGAGGAAATCAAGCGTCTTTCCGAAGAGTTGACCCAGGCATCTCACAAATTGGCTGAAACCATGTATGCCAAGGCATCCCAGGAACAGGAGCAGGCTGCTGCCGGCGGAGCAACAGGCGGCGGCCCTGAGGCCTCGGGGGGTGAATCAAAAGACGAAGATGTGGTGGATGCGGATTTTGAGGAAGTCCAGAAGTGAATCTGAAATTACTGGGTTCCAATAAGGCTATCCCCGTCTTGATGGCGGGGTTGGCCTTTTTTTTGGCCCACTGCCAGCCCAAGGCCCCGCCCGAAGTCGGGATGAAACCCGTGCAGGCGGATCCCTTTGCCGCGGCCGAAGCCTTCGATAAACAAGGGGAGTTGGACAAGGCCCTGGGCGCCTACCAGGCATTTCTCCGGGACCACCCCCGAACAGAACGCTCCGCCCTGGCCCTGGAACGGATGGCGGAGCTATATGTCAAGCTGGGCGACCCCCAAAAGGCCATCACCGCCCTGAAACGGATCGAGACATCCTACCCCCACTATGGGGATCTGCCCCGGGTCCGGTATCGCCTCGCAGGCCTTTATTGTGACAGGGGCCAGTACCGGGAAGCTATGGATGCTGCGCTCAAATGGCTTGAAAAATATCCATCTCATCCCCTTACATCGGAGATATACCTCCTCCTGGGAGAGAGTGCCGTGGCCTTGAACCATAGGGTCCAGGCGTTCAGGTGGTGGCGTAAGGCCGCAGAGATGCCCTCGATTCCCCCTGAAAAAGCGGCTCAACTGAGTGAACGGCTCCACGCACTGATCGATGACAGCGGGATTGACACCCTGGAGCGGATGGCCCCGATTGCTGCCGGGTCTTTGTATGCCCCTCCCCTCTATCACCGGCTGAGTGCCCTGTATCTGATGGGGGATGACCTGCCGTCGGCCCGAAAGGCCGCCACGGCCCTCCTCCAGGCCACGGATGATCCAAAATGGATTTCCACGGGCAACGATCTTATGGCGCGAATCCGGGAAAGACTGGCGGTCAGGGAAGGGGTGGTGGGATGCTTGCTCCCCTTGACCGGTCCGTTCGCCATTTATGGCGAAGCGGCCTTAAACGGCATTGCCCTGGCAAATGAAACCCTGAGCGCCACCCACGGCGTATCCGGACTGGAAATCGTGATTCGGGATACCCAAGGGAGCCCCCAAAAGACCCAGCGGGCCCTGGAAGAGCTGGTCCGAAGGGAAAAGGTCATGGCCGTGGTCGGCCCCCTTTCCAGTAAAACCGCCACAGCCGCGGCCCAAAAGGCCCAGGAACTAAGGGTCCCCCTCATCACCCTGACCCATAAACAGGGGATCCCCCAAATGGGGGACATGGTGTTCAGGCACCTGCTCACCCCTCCCCAGGAAATCGACGGACTCCTTGAAGGGGTCATGGGGAAAATGGGATTGGACCGTTACGCCATTTTGTATCCGGACAATCCTTATGGACGTTTCTGCATGCACCTGTTTCAAGACAAGCTGAAGGCCCGGGGAGGAACCCTAACGGCGGTGGAGTCCTATGACCCCGACCAGACCGACTTTGCCGGGCCCATTCAAAGGCTGGTCCATTTGTCCCCTTCCCAGCCCCCCTCTGTCCAAGAAAAGCTGGCCCGAATGTGGATTCCGGAAAAGGAGGAGGAGGCCCTATATCCTGAAGCCCCGCAGCCGCTCATTGAATTTGACGCCGTCTTTATCCCGGACGCGTTTCAACGGGTGGCCATGATCGCGCCCCAGTTGGCCTTTTATGATGTCCTCGGGGTCCGTTTGGTGGGTACAAGTCCGTGGCAGTCGCCCCAACTTATTCAACTGGCCGGGAAACATGTGCAGGAGGCCATTTTCACCTCCGGCTTTTTTGAGGACTCAGAAAATGAGGAGGTCCGTGATTTCAGCTCCCAGTACCGGGATTCTGTTGACGCTGAACCCAATACCCTGGCCGCCACCGCCTATGACACCATCCGGTTCCTGGGAGAGGTCCTCAAGGAGGGAAATATACGAACCCGGAAGGATGTCAAGGCGGCCCTCCTGGCCCACGGGCATTTCCAGGGGTTCACCGGGAGGGTGTATTTCGGCCCTGAGGGAGAGGCCCATCAAACGCCCCTACTGCTGACAGTCTCCGGAAAGGCCTTTGTCCGGGATCCCGCCTGCATGCCGACTCCTGGCAAGAACGCTCAGCAGGCGGATTCGCTGCAGGGGTCTTCAACCCACTGAGACCCACCCGCTTCATCAAGGGGCGACATCCGGGTCCTCCGGTTCAGTTTCCCCTTCTGCTTCGGCCTTTTCTTCTTTCTTTTTCCAGGCCAGCCTGGAGACCAGGATACCGATTTCATACAGGATGATCAGGGGGCCCGCCATCATGCACTGGGTAACCACGTCCGGCGGGGTGAGGATGGCGGCCAGGGCAAAGGTCATGAGGATGGCATACTTGCGTTTCTTTCTGAGGATCTCGGGACTGACGATCCCCATTTTGGAGAGAAAAAACAGGACCACCGGCAGCTCAAAGACGACACCGAAGGCAAACAACAGCTTTATGGCAAATGAAAAGTATTGTTTGACCGAGGGAAGGGCCTTCACATACTCATTGGAAAAACCGATGAAAAACTTGAACCCGAAGGGAAACACCACATAATACCCGAACAGGGCCCCGCCCACGAACAAAATGGTGGAAGAAATAATAAACGGGAACGCATACCTTTTCTCCCGCCTGTACAGCCCCGGGGCGATAAACATCCACAGCTGATAAAATACATAGGGGGAAGCCAGCAGAATCCCCGCGATAAAGGACACCTTCAGGTAGGTGAAAAACATCTCGGGGAGGTTGGTGAAAATGAGCTTCTCCCCTTCGGGCATCACCGCCTTTAAAGGCGCCACCAAAACCTGAAACAGCCTCTCGGAGAATAGGTAACAGATCCCGAATCCCACCCCCACCGCTATGGCGATGGCAATCAGCCTGCTGCGCAATTCCTCCAGATGGCCTAAAAAGGGCTTTTTTTCCTCGTTATCGTTCTCGCTCTCTGTGGTCGGCATCCTCGGGCTTCTCTCCCCCTGGTTCAGATTTGGTTTCAGCCGTGGCTTCGGCCGGTGCTTCCTCACTGTCTGAGGTCAGCTTGGATTTATCGGTGGCCTCTTCATACTCCTCCAGCATTTCATCATAGTCCGCATACTTGGGCTTTTGGGTCCCTGTTTCCGAATTGTCCAGGGCCCGGTCCAGGCCGCTGACCGAGTCCACCAGGTCCTCCTTGGCCTCCTTCAGTTCCTCATCCAGATCAAGGCTCCCCTTGAGTTCCTGGGTGGCTTTCTTGAATTCCGCCATGCCCTTGCCCAGGCCCTTGGCCAGATCCGGCAGTTTCTTGGGGCCGATGATAATCAGGGCAATGACCAAAATAATGATCAATTCCGGCATTCCGATGCCAAACATTGTATCCCTCCTCGGAACAGACCGTTAAGATGATGCCAAGATGGTACCCCCTGTGGGCTATAAAATCAGCATCATCGCGATTTCATCACAGTCAGGGAATTTGGGGCACTTGAGGCAATCCGCCCATATTTTGTGGGGCAGGACGGCCTTATCGATCTTTTCAAATCCCATCTTCACAAAAAAATCCGGAACATAGGTCAGGGTAAAGACCTTCTTGATCCCCAGGGATCTGGCCTCATCGAGGCACTCCTCCACCAGCCTGAGCCCGAAGCCCTTTCCCTGGTCCGCTTCACAGACCGCCAGCGACTCGATTTCAGCCAAGTCCTTCCAGCAGATACCCAGTCCGCATACCCCCCGGACCTCGGATGACGGGTCAGTTTCAAGGACAAAATACTCCCGCAGGTGCTCATACAGCTCGCTCAGCGGTCTGGGCAAGAGAAGACCCTGCTGCGCATAGCGGTTTAGAATCCGGTGCACGATTTCGATATCGTCGACCTTCGCCTTTCTGATAAGCGGCAGGCCGGTGTCATTATATATCACACGCATCTCCTTTTATACCAAACAAAAATCGAGGATCCTGCCCGGACCCAGAAATCTTTTGCCGTATTAACTGAGCCCATCGAAATAACGACCCCTGAATGAACCCCGTTTCAGAAGCCTAAACTGTTCCCTTTTGCCGACAACTCAGGCATGTTGCCCCCCAAAGCGGATCTACCGGAACCCCTTTTACTCCACCTGGACAACCAATCCCTTGAGCCCCTCTTCTTCCATGAGCCGGTCCTGGACCGCCAGGGCGGCCTTTCGGGTATCAAAGGTACCGCATCTGACCCGATAGTGGGGCTTTTTTTGAACATACACCTTATAGCAGTATGCCGAATACCCCTTTTGGGTCAACCGCTTCACCAGCCGGGTCCCGTCTTTTTCATTATCCAAGGAAGCCACTTGGACCACGTAGGCCCCGGAAGGCGCCGGGGTCTTTGGGGGCGCCTGTTTCCGGGCCGCTTTCCGGCCGGTTTGAGTTGATTCTTCAGGCTGGGGCTCGGCCCATTCCTCTTTGACCGAAAGCGACTCAAAGAATTCGAACTCGGGTTGGCTGCTCAGACCCTTGAGCTGCTCCAAGTCCTCTGATCTTTCTTGGGTAATCATCTCCTGAATCCTGGCGATCTGGGTCTTTAATTCGGTCAGGGTCTCGTCCGTGCCGGGCAGGAGCCCCCGGCCCGCCAGGACGCCCAGGGTGAAGATCCATCCCAGCAGGAAAAGGAGCCCGAGACTCCACAGGAGGATAGCGGTCAGGGAAAGCTCCAGACGATACCGCTTGCCCTTCTTTTCACCGGTTGCTTTTCTGCTGCCCATGGACCTGCACCCCTCGATTACATGCTCTTCGGGGCGCTGACCCCCAGTAGCCGCAACCCGTTGGCAATCACCATCTTTATCCCTTGTGCCAGAAACAATCTGGCCCGACTGAGATCCGGATCATCCGTTACAATGCGATGGGCCGAGACCTTTGTTCCCAGGTTAAAATACCGGTGAAAGGAGGCGGCCAACTCAGTAAGGTAATAGGTCAGCCGATGGGGTTCCAGGGACCGCGCAATATCTTCCAGCCGGGAGGGAAAGACGGAAATCATCCGTATGAGGGCCAACTCTTCTTCCAATACCAGATACGATTCAAGGGATTCCAGTTCATCCGGTACAGTGAGCCCCGCGGCCCGGGCCTTTCTGAAAATACTGCATATTCTGGCGTGGGCATATTGAACGTAGTAGACCGGATTTTCGCTGTCCTGTCTTTTGACCCGGTTTATATCAAAATCGAGCGGGGAATCATGATGTTTGGTCAAAAATACAAACCGAATGGCATCCACGCCCACTTCGTCCATGAGTTCCTGGAGGGTCACAAAGCTCCCGGCCCGCTTGGACATCTTGACCTCCCGGCCATCCTCCCAGAGCTTGACCAGCTGAATGAGCATCACCGAGAGCCATTCAGGAGAGATCTCATGGGTGGCCAGGGCCGCCTTCATGCGGGGGACATAGCCATGGTGATCCGCCCCCCATATATTGATGGCCTTGGTAAACCCCCTTTGGTGCTTCTGAAGATGATAGGCGATGTCTGATGCAAAATAGGTGAATTCCCCATCCTTTTTTCGGATCACCCGATCCTTGTCGTCACCGAAATCCGAGGTCCGGATCCACAATGCGCCGTCCTTTTCATACAAAAAGCCCTTTCCCCGGACCCCCTCCAGGGTCTGTTCGAGAGATCCGGTGCGGTATAACTCGCTCTCGCTGGACCATACATCAAAGGGCACCCTGAACTGGTACAGATCGTCTTTGATCTCCCCCAACATGATCTCTTTTCCCCTCCGGGCACAGTGGGCCTTGGCAGCGGCTTCGGACAGGGCGGTGAGGTCGGTTTCTGCGGCGATCTTTTCCGCCAGATCCAGAACATAAGCACCGTGGTAGCCGTTTTCAGGGAAGGGATACCCGGGGTCTTCCATCTGCCTGAATCGGGCCCAGATGGATTCCCCCAAAATGGTAATCTGCAGCCCTGCGTCATTGATGTAAAACTCCTTCACCACCTGGTATCCGCAGCAGGAAAGCACCCTGCAAAGCGTATCGCCCAGGGCCGCTCCCCGTCCATGACCGAGATGCAACGGACCGGTGGGATTGGCACTCACAAACTCCACCAGCACGTGTTCACCGCTCCCCGTGTCGCTCCTGCCATAGGCGTCCTTTAATGGGACCGCCTTGGACAGGGCCCTGCACCATTCCCGGGCAGCGACCCTGAAATTGATGAAGCCCGGACCCGCCACCTCGGCTGTTTCCAGGAACCCTTGAGGGTCCATCAAATTTTCCACAATACTGAGGGCGATCTCCCTGGGCGGCCGTTTCTGGCTTGAGGCCAGGGTGAGGGCCAGGTTGGTGGCAAAGTGACCATGGTTCGGGTCATTGGGGACCTCAATGACGTAGGCGGGGACCTGACACGGCGCCAGCGCACCCTGTTCAAAACAATGCCTTAAGGTGGATCTGAGAAGTGCCTCCAACCGCTTTTTCATTCTTCATATTCCCTTCGGTTCATTTGACCTATGGTGCAAAACACCTCATAGGAGATGGTGTGGGCCCATTTGGCAATATCCTCACCCCGGATCTCTTCTCCTCCCTGGGACCCCAGGATGACGGCCTCATCACCGGCCCTGACAGCAGGCATATCCGTCACATCACAGATGGTCAGGTTCATGCAGATATTTCCGATGATGGGCGCCTTTTTCCCCCCGATGAGCACATAGCCCCTGTTGGACACCTGTCTCGGCAGGCCATTCCCATAGCCGGCTGAGATCACGGCCACCGTACAAGGCCCCCGGGTATAATAGGTCCGGCCGTAGCTGACCGGAGATTGGGGATCAAGCGTCCGTACCTGAAGGATCCGGGCCTTGAAGCGCATCACCGGTCTGAGAGGGACAGGGCTGACAAAATCCGGGGCCGGAAGACCGCCGTAAAGCATGATACCGCATCGAATTAGATCAAAGTGCAACCCTTCATCCACCACCACCCCGGCACTGTTGGCCATACTGTTACACGCCAGGGCAAACCCCTTGGAACGGCCCACAGACACCGCCTCTTCGAAATGGGCCCGCTGATGTTCCACAAACCGGCTTTCGGGCTCATCCGCGGTGGACAAATGCGAGGTCATGCCCGCCACATCGAGGTGTTTGAAGTGCATCAGCCGGTCCAGAAACCGGGCCACATGGGCAGACCGAATCCCCAGTCGGCCCATGCCGGTATCGATTTTCACATAAACGGGGACCCGCTGATGGCGCCGCTCCCCTTCCCGGTCCAACCTCTCGGCCATAGGGAGGTCGTACACCACGGGAGTCAAACCATGCGCAACCACCGCGCTGCACTCCTCCCCGGTGCTCAGGCCGCACACCACCACGATGGGGACCCGGATTCCCGCCCCCCTGAGTTCAAGGGCCTCCCTCACATAGGCCACGCCCAGGGCGTAGATGTCGTTTTTCTCCAGGGTTCGGGAGACCGGTAACAGGCCGTGGCCATAGGCATCGGACTTAACCATCCCCACCACCCGGGTCTGTGCCCTCAACAGCCCCCTGATCTGATTCAGGTTATAGATCAAGGCCCCCAAATCCACGGTGACCCTGTTGGGGTAGGCGTACATGAGATGCCTTTCGCTCCTCTCTTTTGAGCATTCCGTTGGTTCCCTTCCTAACTGATCTGCCAACAGAGTTCAAGCACTATATGAGGGGCCCAAGCCTCCCGGTAGTGCATATGGTTGACAAAGCATATCAGCGGCGGTATGGTGCTTCTGTCTGTTCAAGAGCCACGTCAATTCACTTTTGGATTGAGTGCTCTATTTTTTTATCTGCGCGTTTCAGGCGGAACATCGTTTTAGAAGAAAAAAATGAAATTTTTCTTTTGTCTGTTGGGACTGGTGCTTATTGTGGAAGGCCTTCCTTATTTCGCGTGTCCTGATCAGATGAAAAAATGGGTGGCCACCCTCCAGGAATTGCCGTCTTCGCGACTGCGGCTCATGGGGTTTGTGGCCATGACCGTGGGGCTCCTCATGGTCTACCTTTTCAGGGCATAAAATCGTTTGACTTTAAGACCGATATTTTTTAAGTTAGGCGATTTAGAATTATCAGGATGTTTCACATAAGGGATTACGAGTACCATCTGCCCCAGGAATTGATTGCCCAGGCACCGGTCACAAGACGGGATCAGTCCAGACTGCTCACCGTGGATCGGGGGAGAGGTACGCTCTCAGACCAGCATTTTTTCCAGCTGCCCGACCTGCTTGAACCCGGGGATCTCCTGGTGGCGAACAACACCAGGGTGGTCCAGGCGAGGATTTACGGCCGCAAAGAGAGCGGGGGCAGAGTGGAGGTGGTGGTACTGGAGCATCCCCAAACAAAGACCCCGAATCCGGAAACGCGGTTATGCCTGATGAAGTCCTCCAAACGTCCCAAACCGGGAAGCCGCCTGTTTTTTGAGAACGGTCTGACAGGGGTGATGGAAGAACACGCGGAGCGGGGCCTGGTCAGGATCACCTTCAGGGGCGAACAGGGGATCGACGCGTTCCTTGAGCAAGCCGGGGGGCTGCCGCTTCCGCCCTATATTAAGCGGGATGCGGAAAGCCCGCTCAATGCCCTTGACCGGGAAAGATACCAGACCATCTATTCGGAAAACCCGGGGGCTGTGGCCGCCCCCACGGCCGGTCTCCATTTCACAAAACCGCTGATGGAGAGGTTGGCACAGCGGGGCGTATCCGTTACATACTTGACGCTTCATGTGGGATACGACACATTCCGACCGGTGGAGGCCGATGACATCCGGGAGCATACACTGGGCGGAGAGTACTACCGGGTTGAAGATGAAACAGCAGATCGCATAAACCGGACCCGAAAGAATGGGGGAAGAGTGTTCGCCGTGGGCACCACCGTAGTCAGGACCCTGGAGGCCTCCCAATCCCGGGGCCGGGTCGTCCCGGGCACAGGGCATACCACCCTTTTGATCACCCCGGGGCATCGCTTCGGCGCAGTGGATGGAATGATTACCAATTTCCACCTGCCCAAAAGCTCGTTGCTCTTTCTCGTTGCAGCCTTTGCCGGTCTGGATCTCATCCAGAAGGCCTATGCGCATGCGGTCTTAAACCGCTACCGGTTTTACAGTTATGGAGATGCCATGTTGATTCATTGAACCCCCACATGGAGCCACCGCCGCGCGGCAGCGGCTCAGTTCGGATGGATGGTTTTTTTGAAATTTGGAATTCAGGGTAAAGCACAGGGCCAGCGATTGCGGGGCCAGGACAGGCGAGATCACCACTGCCCACGGGACCTTCGAGACCCCCGCGTTCATGCCGGTGGGGACGCAGGGTTCGGTCAAGGCGGTCTCCCCGGAAGATCTCAGGGAGATAGGGGCACAGATTATCCTGTCCAACACCTATCACCTCTATCTCAGGCCCGGCCATAACATCATACGCCGCCTGGGCGGCCTGCACCGGTTCATGCACTGGTCGGGTCCCATACTGACCGACAGCGGCGGGTTCCAGGTCTATAGTTTGGCTGGATTGCGGTCCATATCGGAGAAAGGCGTGACCTTCCAATCCCATGTGGACGGATCCACGCATTTTATCGGGCCGGAAGAGGCCATAGAGATTCAGCAAAGCCTGGGCGGGGATATTATGATGGCCTTTGACGAATGTGTCTCCTACCCTGCCGAACGTGAATATGTGGCCAACGCGGTCCGCCTCACCACCCAGTGGGCCCGCAGATCGCTGGAGCACAAAAAAAGGGGAAATCAGGCCATTTTTGGTATCATTCAAGGCGGCATGCATACGGACCTGCGGGAACAAAGCGCCCGGGACCTGGTGGCCCTGGGATTTGACGGATACGCACTGGGAGGGCTCTCTGTGGGGGAGGACCGGCCCACCCGGCTCAGGGTCATACGCGATACCATCGGATTCATTCCCCCGGACCGGCCGGTATATGTGATGGGGGTGGGAGCCCCGGAGGACCTTGTAGAGGGGGTCAGGCTGGGGGTGGATATGTTCGATTGCGTGATGCCTACCCGGAACGCAAGAAACGGAACCCTGTTCACCTCCAATGGAAAGATGATCATCAAAAACGCCCGATACGCGGAAGACCCAAAACCCGTGGATGGACGCTGCGGTTGCTATACCTGCACCCATTATTCCAGGGCCTATTTGAGACACTTGTTCATGGCGAGAGAGATCCTGGCATATCGTTTGAATACCATCCATAACCTGGCCCATTACTGCCGGCTGATGGCGGAATTGCGGACCGCTGTATCAGAAGACCGGGTGGAGGCATATGCGCGGGAATTCTATGACCTTCAACGAACAGGGATACCGTAATACGCGCCGTAAGAGATGCATCCGCTTTCATGACATGGGGCACAGGAAAAACCGGGTATCCGCAATTGCCGGAACCGTTTTGAACGGCGATGCCAGGGGTTGCTCCGCGCATATCTCGGACGGCGGGCGGTTGCCACCAGGTCGGGAGTTGGGGTATCCCTAAAATGAGAATCCTGCTGTAAGCGGGAAAACTTGAATCCGCTCCAGGGCGGGAAAAGACGAAACGGAGGTTTTTTTGAATGGATTTTTTAGCTTATGCCATGGGTACAGGCGGCGGAGCAGGTGGAGAAGGCGGCGGCTTCGGCGCTTTCATTCCCCTCATCTTAATGTTCGCCATTTTCTATTTTTTACTGATCCGGCCACAGCAGAAAAAGGCGAAACAGCATAAACAACTCCTCTCCTCGCTCAAGAAAGGGGACCGAATTATCAGTTCCGGTGGGCTGCACGGCCTCATCACCGGGATCGCGGATGATGTGGTCACCGTAGAGATTGCACCCAAAGTGAGGGTGAAGATATCCAGAGGGTCCATATCCGGAGTCACCGGAAAGGCCCAGAGCCAATAGCGACCGGATTGAAAATTCCGAGTCAGGCCGATGACGAGCGTATGCGGTCCCATACCCCCCATGCAGGGTCCACGAGATACCGGTCTTAGGGGATCATGCTGCAGGTGGGGATATGAGCCTCCCGCTCACAAAGCGGGGGGATGCGGTCAGAGATAAACCTTAAATCCAGTAGGGAAAGTACCTCAAGCGGAGCGTAACCAGTGTCCAAAAGCTTAAAGTGGCGTGGTGCAATTGCATTGTTTGCAATCCTGGCGGCCTTGATCTACCTCGTGCCCTCCATAACCGGAGAAGCACCGGCATGGTGGTCCGGCCTGCTTCCGAAAGACAAGATTCAGCTGGGACTCGACCTCCAGGGCGGAATGCACCTGGTGCTGGAGGTGCAGGCCTCCAAGGCGGTGGAAAACCATCTTGAACGAACGGTGGAAGAACTGAAAAGGGATCTCAGAGGCGATAAAATACGATACGTCCAATTGCAAAGGGACGGCATGGACGGGGTGGTGGTGACCCTCATGCGGCCTGAGGATGAACCGCTTTTCAGGGATATTTTGGAGGCCGGCTACCCTGATTTTGAGATGGAGTCCTCAGGGTCGCAGGAGGGTCGGCCGTCGTTCCGGCTTGCGCTGGTTCCCAAGGCCGAAAAGCGGGTTAAACAAATGGCCGTAGACCAGGCCCTGGAGACCATCCGAAACCGCATCGACCAGTTCGGGGTGAGTGAACCGGACATCAGACCGCAGGAAGAGAACCGAATCTTGATTCAATTGCCGGGCATCAAGGACCCCAAACGGGCTATCGCCCTGATCGGGAAGACCGCCCTGCTCGAATTCAAGCTGGTGGATGAAGAACACAGCGTGGAGGCGGCGCTCAAAGGGGACATCCCCCCCGGGGATGAGATCCTCTATCAGACCTCCATAGATCCTGAAACCGGGCGTGAGGCCAAGATCCCCTATCTGTTGAAGAAAAGGACCGCACTCACCGGTGAATATATCACCGATGCCCGGGTACAGATTGACAGCCGATACAACGAACCCTATGTCTCCCTCTCATTTGACGCCCGGGGGGCACGGATTTTTGAGCAAATCACCGAACAAAACATCAAAAAGCGGCTGGCCATCGTGCTGGACAACAAAGTCAATTCCGCTCCGGTCATACAGGATAAGATTTCCGGGGGTAAGGCCCAGATCACCGGACGGTATACCATGGACGAGGCCAGGGACCTGGCCATTGTGCTCAGGGCCGGGGCCCTCCCTGCTCCGGTCAAGATCATAGAAGAACGGACCGTAGGACCCTCTCTGGGCCGGGATTCCATCGAAAAGGGATTCAAGTCCATGCTCATCGGCGGGGCCATTGTCATCCTTTTTATGGTCATCTATTATGGTCTTTCCGGCCTGATTGCCGACTTGGCCCTGTTTTTAAACATCATCTTTATCATGGCGGGGCTGGCCTTTTTCAGCGCCACCCTTACGCTGCCCGGTATCGCCGGGATTATTCTGACCATCGGCATGAGCGTGGATGCCAATGTGTTGATCTTTGAACGAATCCGGGAGGAACTGCGGCTGGGAAAGACGCCCCGGGCCTCCATAGAGGGAGGCTACGGAAAGGCCCTGGTCACCATCCTGGATGCCCAGGTGACCACCCTTATCGCAGCCCTGGTCCTGTTTCAGTTCGGCACGGGTCCGGTCAGGGGGTTTGCGGTCACCCTGAGCATCGGCATTCTGGCCAGCCTGTTCACCGCCATCTTCCTATCCAGGATTATTTTCGATTTTCTGTACGTAAAGCGGAAGATGCAACGCATAAGCATATGAGGCCGTCTGACAAAGCCAAAACATCTCAACTGGAGTCTTCATAAGATGCAAATCATAAAACCGGGCATTAATATCAATTTTATTGGAAGGCGCCACATCGCGTTCGGGCTTTCCGGTCTGATGATCCTCATGACCATCTTCCTCCTCATCCTGCGGGGCGGACCCAACTACGGGGTGGACTTCTCCGGGGGGGTGTTGATACAGGTCCAATTATCGGAAAAGAAGTCTCCGGCGGAGATAAAAGACGCGCTCAGGCCGGTTCAACTGGAAAAGAGCATCGTGCAGGAGTTCGGTGAGCAGGGGGAGGAATATCTGATCCGAATACGGGAGACCAATATCGAACTGGAAGGCCTGAGCGACCGGGTGGAACGGGCCCTGCAAGACCGATTTGGGGCACAAGTTGAGATGAGACGCGTGGAGATGGTCGGCCCCAAAGTGGGGGAAGATCTGAGGCAAAAGGCCTTGTTCGCCATATTCTACGCACTGTTGTTCATCGCCATCTACATCTCCGGACGGTTCGAGTTGAAGTGGGCCATGAGCATCGTCATGGCCCTGTCCCTCGCCATCGTGGTCTATGTATTCTCCAGGATAGGTGCCGGCGTCACCTGGCTGATACTGATCGCCCTTGTGGTAACCATTGCCCTGTGCTGGTTTTTGAACCTGAAATATGCCCTGGGCGCCATCATCGCCCTCATCCACGACGTGGCCATTACCATGGGGGCCTTTGCCTTAACAGACAAGGAGATCTCCCTTTCCATCATCGCCGCCTTTCTCACCATCGTGGGATACTCCCTGAATGACACCATCATTGTGTTTGACAGAATTCGTGAAAATTCAAGGCGGTTTCGAAGAAGACCTTTTGCCCAAACCATCAACGCCAGTATCAATGAAACCCTGAGCAGGACCGTGCTCACTTCCACCACCACCCTGATCGTGGTGCTGGCCCTCTTTATCTTGGGAGGCGGGGTCATCCACGATTTTGCTTTTGCCCTGCTAATCGGGGTATTGACAGGGACCTATTCGTCCATTTTTGTGGCAAGTCCCGTCCTGTTGATCTGGGAAGGCACGTCCGCGGATCGAAAAGAACAACGCAGCCTCGCGTAAAAAACCCGGCAGTACCCCTCCCCATTTTTTGGAAGCTGGCGGACAAGTGGGGCGTGTTGCGAAAAAACGCATGGAGACCCTGAAGCGAGATCCATCCATTGCTGGGACGTAGCAGGAAAAAATCCGCTTTTCGCAGGCCCGCCTTTTGGATAACGGCCCTGCTCATCGCCTTCGGCTTGGTCTCAGGCTGGGGGTTTTGGCGATACCACTACACGCATCCCCACCGTCTCCACTACATCCTCCTGAGCATCAACGGCGAACCGAGAAAGATGCTTTCCGGGGAAACCCTTCATCTCCATCCCGATGACAGAATTCAGATTCTTACAATCTCCACCACCATCCCCTTGAATATGGGGATTCGTCTGGTGGCCACGGACATGGATGTCAATGCACTCCGGTATGAACCCATGCCGCTGCGCACGTTGTTACCGCAACAGGACCCTTTCAAACGCTACACCTTTCCCATTGCGGTCAAACACAACAACCGCGCCATCGGGCATATGACATGGATCGTCCAGCCCCATGCAGAAGACTGGCTGGAAAAGGCAAACCGGATCATAGACGATGAAAAGCGGCTGGCCCTTCTGGAGCGGGGGGCCCGGCGTCTTCCCGAGGAGAAACGGCTTCAACGCAGGCTGCTGGAAGAGTACAAGGCCCAAAACAAACTGAAAAAAGCCGCAGGCGTACTCCTGGAAATGGCTGAAAGGGAAGCCTCTTACGATACCCTGACCGAACTGCTGGACATCTATCGCCAATTGCATAATTCGGATGGGGAGATCGCTGTTTTACGGAGGCTCTTGAAGCTCAATCCGGATGATCTGAAGACAAGGGAAGCCCTGGCAGAGGCCCTGACCGCGGAAGGGGAATGGCGACAGGCCATAGATGAATACCAGGCCCTTTTACAGCAGACCCCGGCACCAGACAGCCTGTATATCCATAAACGCTTAGGCTATCTGTATACCCAGGTGGGCACATTCAAGGAGGCCATTGACGCCTACGGCCATGCGGCCAAACTGGATCAGAAGGATGCCAACATACACTATAATCTCTCTTATCTCTATGAACAGATCGGGGAGAAGGAAAAGGCTGATTTCTACTTGAGCAACGCCATCACCCTTAAATCCGACGATATTGAAGGGCGTCTAAAGCTGGCGGAGAGCCTACTGGAAAAGGGGCAATACCGGGCTGCCGAAAGGCATCTGTCAGCGGTATTGAAAAAACAGCCCCACTCGGTCCAGGCCCTGGTATTGATGGCCCGAACACTGGAAAAACAGGAGGATAAAGCCTCACTGAAAAAGGTATACCGCAAGCTGCTCTCCCTAAATCCGGACAGCGAGACCATCCTATACAACCTGGGGGCACTGGAATATGAAACCGGGAACCTGAAAGCGGCCCGCAAGTATTGCAGCCGATACGTCACATCCCATCCGGATGATCCGACGGCCCATGCCATCCTGTTCGATATTTACCAACAACAGAATGCGCCTGAAAAGGCCTTTGCGGAGGCCATGGCCCTGGTCAGGCTGATTCCCCAGGACCCCAGCCCATACCCCTTTATCTTTGATCACCTCCGAGCAAAAAATCAGTATGAACAGATGATACCCATCATGAAGAAAGGGCTCCAGACCCGTCCAAAGGCCGTTGATCTGAGAGAATACCTGTTGAAGGCCTACATGGAAACCCAAAACAGGGATGGTGCCTTGCACCAGGCAGAAAAGCTCATAGAGGCCGGCACACCGGATATTCTGCCGTTGATGGAGGCGTTGTTCGCCTATCTGCATCAGCGGAAGGATTACCCCCATATCATTTCCCTCATGCAGCAGGCGTTAATGGCCTATCCGGATACCCTCTTTTTTCGGGAATGTCTGATTCTGGCCTATCTGAAGACCGACCAGGAAGACAAGGCCATCGCCCAAATGGAGGCCCTTTTGAAGGCCAGGCCCAAGGATATCCAGCTGCGCCTTCAGTTGGCCAGGCTAAAGGAAAAACAGAATGATCTTTCAGGGGCGGCAGCTGCATACCAACAGGTCCTGGACCTGGTCCCGGATCATCAGGAGGCGTCCGAGGCGTATCTACGGCTGAGGCTGGAAGGGGTCAAGAGGGAGGAATAGCGCCGCAATCCTAACGGGTGTGTCCCATTCTGCCATAAGGCCCGGAGGCAGGCCGAAAATACCATGACGCGACCCCACTACCATGTTACCGCCGGGATCATCCTTAGGCAGGGAAAGGTCCTGATTACCAAACGGCCCCCCGGGAGCCATCTGGAGGGGTACTGGGAGTTTCCGGGCGGAAAGCAGGAGCCGGGGGAACATCTCAGGAGATGCCTGGAACGGGAGATAACCGAAGAATTGGGGATTACCGTGAAGACGGGTGATCTGTTTATGAAGGTGGAACACACCTATACAGCCAAACGGATCTCCCTGTATGTCTTTTGCTGCACCCTCCTTTCCGGGTCTCCCCAGGCCCTCGGGTGCAGCGAGTTCAAGTGGGTCCCGGTGGAGGCGCTTTTTCAGTTTGCATTTCCCCCGCCCGATGTAAAGGTCATTGCGCTACTGAAAAAACATCCCCGCGCTGTGAAACCAAACCCCCAATACGCAGAAACCCCATCACTGAAAGGAGAAACAGGACATGTTTTATAAAAAGGATGAATCCGGATACAAAGTCCCGGCAAAAGGCGTACAATTGAAAACCCTGGTCCATGGGGACAAGACCCTGTTGTGCGAGTTCAAGCTGAAACAGGGAAGCCAGGTCCCTGAACACAGTCATCCCCATGAACAGACCGGGTACATGGTTTCCGGGAGGCTCAAGTTTATTGCGGGCGATGAGACCTTTGAGGCCTTACCCGGGGACAGCTGGTGCATACCCGGGGATGTGTTGCATGCAGCCGAGACCCTTGAGGATTCGGTGATTGTGGAAGTATTTTCTCCGGTAAGGGAAGACTATCTATAGGGCTGCAGCATTTTTGTACGGCCTTTGAAGAAGAGCCCCCCAGGCCTGGCGGGTTAGGAAGCGACGAGGGTACATGGGGTTCACACCCCAAAGACAGCCGGGATCTATCATCCGACAACTCCCCCTGGGAATGACTTCATTTCCAAAAGGAAGACTACTGAACCGGTTTGTCCAGTTTTTTGCTTAGGGCCTGGGTTTCGGAGGAAAGGACCGGCTTTGTCAGCAGTACCACCAGATCAAAGGTCTCCGTGTGGTCTGCACCCTCGTGAGAATAGGTCACCGTAAGGGGGTCCCCCTCACCGGACCTCTGCACGGAACCGGCTTTCCCTTCTACCATGCTGAGACCTGCAATCTTTTCCGCATCCGCCAAAAACCGCTCCTTGAAATCCGGAGACAGGGGGGAGATGAGCGTGATCTTCAGGCCCTCGGTCCGATCCAGGGCCAAAATGGACTCGTTGACCCCCAGGACCACGGATGACAGGAGATGGTTCTCATCCCCTTCAGGCTCTGTCTGAATCACGGCCAGGCGCGCAGGGATCTCCCCATCCAGCGGGGAAACCACCCGGCCGTCGGTGGGACCGGTGGGAGAAAGCATCCGCTCAAACTGCAGGTCGGTGATCACATCCGCATAGGTGCCGTATCCCCATGCAGGGTCTATGGCGGAAAAGGCGTTGTCCTGACCTCTGGTGATGATCACATCATCAAATTCCAGTTCCAGAACTTCATCCGGCATATCAAAATCTATGGCCTCCACACCGCATTCGGCCCAGCACAGGGCACACCCCAAGCAGCGGCGGCAACTGAGGCAGCGCTTGGCCTCGGTTACGGCCACTGATTCGGGAAACCCGGTCTCCACTTCATCGAAGTTGCCGCGTCTTTCATCCACCGAGATCTCGGGCATCTCCGCCCTGGGGGAAGGCACATCGTCAAAGGGAACAATGTAACGTTTTTCCTTTTCGTAGATCATCTATTATTTACTCCTGAGGTATTCATCGATTCCCATGGCTGCATTTCTGCCTGCGGCCACGGCACGGATGGCGATATCCGGCCCGGTGACCACATCCCCTCCTGCAAATACCCCGGGGATATTGGTTTGGCAGGTGTCTTCATCAATTTCAAATGTATTCCAGCGGGAGAGGCTGAACTCGTGATCTTGGGGCAGAAATTCGAGATTGGTCCCCTGGCTGATGGCCGGAACTATGGTCTCGGCATCGATGACATATTCCGATCCCTCAATGGGGACCGGTCGTCTGCGGCCAGAGGCATCAGGTTCTCCCAATTCCATCTTGATGCATTTCATGCCTGTCGCTCTCCCATCCTTGCCCAGGATCTCCACAGGCGCGGCCAGATACTGCAGAATCACCCCTTCGTGTTCCGCAGCATCAATCTCCCAGGGATTGGCGGGCATCTCTTTTTTGGTCCTGCGATAGAGGATATACACCTCATCAAACCCCATTCTCCATCCCACGCGCGCCGAATCTATGGCCGCATTTCCCCCACCAATGACGATGAGTTTTCCTTTCCCCTCGGTGGGATTCAAGGCCTGTTCTCTCAAAAAGGTGACACAATCGATGATCCCCTGCCCCTCGTATTCCTCCTCGCCCGGGACCCGCAGCTTCAATCCTTTATGACAACCGGCCCCGATAAAAACCGCATCATGGTCCTTTCGGAGATCTTCAAACGAAATGTCCTCCCCGATGCGGGTCTCGTACTGAATCTCCACCCCCATGTTGCAGATCAAATCCACCTCCCGCTGGAGGAGTTTCTTGGGCAGGCGATACTCTGGAATCCCCACCCATAGGTATCCACCGGGAACCGGAAGGGCCTCAAAGATCTGGATCTCCTTATACCCCATTCGGGCCAGGTGATAGGCGCAGGTGAGTCCGGCCGGCCCGGCCCCCACAATGGCCACCTTTTCCGGGTGCGTTTTCTCCGGTGTTTCATAGACCGGCTCGATGCCTTCATTCAATTCCACATCGGCCACGAATCGCTTCAAAAAACAGATGCTGATGGGCTCGTCCAAGTATTGGCGGTTACAGGCGGTCTCACAGGGATGGGGGCAGACCCGGCCGATGCTTCCGGGAAGCGGGAGCCGGTCCCGAATGGTCTTCAGGGAGTCCAGATATCGGCCATCCGCAATTAATCCCACATAGGACCGAATGTCCAGGTTAAGGGGACAGCTCCGCTGGCACACGGGCATATCCTCTTTATAAATATTGTATTCGGCGGTCACCGGATTGTAAAAATCAACCGCAGTACGAAACCCTAAGCCTTCATTGAAATCATCCAGCATATTCACCGGGCAGACCTTGATACAGGCCTTACAGTCGTTGCATTTGGTATTGTCCACCCTGAGGCCGTGTTGAATAATGCGGGCGAAATAGGCGCCCTCCCCGGAATGGACCTTCTGAATGTCACTATAGGGCAGAATGTGGATATTAGAATCATTGCGGACCTTATCCAGGTCCGGATTGATGAAACCCTCATCCGAACGAATCAACCGGTCCCGAGGGATTCGCTCCGCCCCCAGGCTGGGAAATTTTTCCACCAGGGTGACCTGGGCACCCTCCTCACTTTTTTGTCGGGCTGCCTTTACCCCTTCAGGACCGCCTCCCACGATTAGAACTCTGTTATCAGCCACTTTGGTTACCCCTCTTGCGGTATTATCTGAAAATACGGTGTCCGGTCGGAGACCTTATCCAGTTTGATCATCCCCTTGCGTTTCAAGGCGGTAATATATTTGAACACCCGCTCAGACGGGATGGTGAGGGCCTGAGCCAGGCCCTTTACAGACCGGGCCCCTTCTCTCAGTTCTCTCAAGATCTCCTGGACCTCGGTTTCTTCCACAATGATCATATCAATGGCCCGGTTGAATTCATGCTGGGTAAAGACTTCGCCGTACATGTTTCCGGATTCCAGAAAGGGCGTGCGCTTCCCGATGACCCATCTGATCTTCTCCCCGGCGAGCACGGCCTCAGCCGTTTCCATCTTTCGGAAAATATCCGGGGCCTCGACCGGGTCTCCACCGCCCCCGATGGGACCGATCTCCCGTATTCTCTGATCAAATTCGGAAACCAGATTCACAAAGACAGCGGCCTCGCCGCTGGAACACTGCCTGAAGGCCAGTCGGTCTTGGTTGAGGCCCACATGTTTGAGCAGTCTTCGGGTAATGTCCATCTTGGCCTTTGCCTGGACATTACCGGTGATGTAGTGGCAATCTCCAAAGTAGCATCCCACCACCATTAACCCGTCCAGTCCCTTCTTAAAGGCACCGGCCACCATGGCCGGGTCCACCCGGCCCGTGCACATGAGCCGGACGATTTTGATCTCCGGTGTATACTGTAGTCTGGAAACTCCAGCCAAATCAGCGGCAGAGTATCCTCACCAGGTACAGCAAAGCGTTAAAATCTTGGGAACAAATTCGCTCACTTTAAATCTCCTTTATCCAGCCAAAAAAGCATCCACCTGGGCCCCTATTTGTTGATCGGTAAACGAATTGATGCTGAGTGCGTGCTGATAACAGGTGGCTGCACACACCCCGCACCCCTTGCATGCCACATCAATCACATGGACCTTTCTCCCCTTTTCCGTTTGTTGGATCTCCAAGGCCCCATAGGGGCAGAGGGCCACACACAGTCCACAACCCCGGCACGCATCTTCATCCGCCAGCACCGAAATAATGGGCTCCACCTCCACCGATCCCTTGGACAGGGGAATGGAGGCCCGGGAAGCCGCTCCCAGCCCCTGGGCCACCGCCTCCCGGATGTTGGAGGGGAATCGGGCACTGCCGCATAAAAACACCCCGTCTGTGGCGAAATCAAGGGGTTTGAGTTTCACATGACCTTCCAGAAAAAAACCGTTCTCATCAATGGGGACCCGAAGCAGTTGGGAGGTGGTCTCTGCATCCTCATGAGAGACTAACGGCGTGGAGAGCACCACCAAATCCGCGGGCAGGTCCATGTGACGGCCCAGCAGGGCATGGTATACCTGGACCTTACCGTCTTCCACCCGGGGCGGCTCTTCCGGAGTGTAATTGATGTACCGGACCCCTTTCTTCTTGGAATCCCGGAACATCTCTTCGTTTTCCACCCCATACATCTGCATGTCCCGATACAGGATACAAACCCTGGCTTCCGGATTTTGCTCCCGCACCAGCATGGCATTTTTGACCGCGGTCTGACAGCAGATCCTGGAGCAGTAGGGCCGTTCTTTATTCCGGCTGCCCACACACTGGATCATGACCACGTTCTGGACGTCCGGGCGTAACCCGCCCTTGAGCAGGGACTCCAGTTCCAACTGATTGACCACCCGTTTGCCGTCATACCCGTACAGACCCTCGGGAACCAGGGCACGACCGCCGGTGGCCACGATCACCACACCCACATCGATTTTTTTGACCCCCGATTCGGTCTCAATGTCTGCATGGTACTTGCCGATAAATCCCTGGACCTCGGTCACCTGGGCCTGGGTAAAAACGGTGATTCGGGAATGCTCGCTGATGGCCTTGACCTTTTCCTGGACCAGATCGCTCGCCTCCATCATAGTGGGACCCACCTGGTTGAGGGCATTGAGCATCCCCCCCAGGCTGGCTTCCCGTTCCACCAGGACCACCTCATACCCGCGACGGGCGATGGCCAGGGCCGCGGTCATCCCTGCGATGCCTCCGCCGATCACCAGGGCCCGGGTGGTCACTTCGGAGATGATAGGCTCCTGGGGTTCCAACAGGGCGGCCTTGGCCACCCCCATGCGGATCAGGTCTTTGGCCTTGGCGGTCCCCTGTTCTGTATCCTTCATGTGAACCCAGGAACACTGATCCCGGATATTGACCATCTCGAACAGGTAAGGGTTCAACCCCACCTCTCCGCACGAACTCCTGAACAGGGGCTCGTGGGTTCTGGGGGTACAGGAGGCCACCACCACCCGGTTGAGGTCCTGTTCCTGTATCCCCTTCTTGATCTCATTGATCCCCCCCTCTGAACAGGTGTAGAGGTTTCTCTGCACAAAGGTTACGTGGGGGAGCTTTTTGGCAAATTCCTCCAGCGCCTCCATATCTAAGTACCCGGCGATGTTGGAACCGCAATGGCAAATAAATACGCCGATCCGGATGTCTTCATTTTGGTCAGGCAACGGCTTTCTCCTCTTTCATTTCCGGTTGAAACACCACTTCAGCGGCACGCTCCGCCGCACTGGAGGCCTGGGCCACGGATTCCGGGACATCCATGGGGGACTCGGCACAGCCACAGACAAAGATGCCCGGCGTCTCAGTATCCACAGGGGACAGGGGGGAGGTCTTGATAAACCCATAGGGATCCAATGCAACACCGAGGGTCTCTGCCAGGGCCGCCATTCCCTTTATCGGCGCACAGGCAGTGGCCAGAACCACCAGATCGAACGCCTGGTTCTTGACCTTTCGCTCCCGGGTGTCTTCAAAGGTCACCACAGGATTATCATCCGGCCCCGCTGAAATCTCGGCCACCCGGCCCCGCACATAGGAAACATTGGAATCATTGCCCCCGCGAATCTTGTATTCTTCAAATCCCTTGCCCACTGCGCGGATGTCCATACCAAATATCACCGAAGCAGTCTCCGGCTCGTGCTCATGGGCGATAATGGCTTCCTTGATGGAGTGCATGCAACAATATCCCGAGCAAAAGGGATAAAACCGGAAGTCCCTCGATCCCACGCACTGGATAAAGGCCAGGCGCCTGGCCACCGTAAACCCTTCGGCCTTTTTCTGAAGGGACTCAAGGGGCTCTACAATAGCGAGATGCGCCGCATACTTATCCGCCCATTTCTGCCGGTCTTCGTCCCCCTCATACTGACCTCCCTGAAATTTGTCGTAAAAAGACGCGGAAGATTCATTATACTTCTCCTCAAATCTGGCCAGGGTCTTTTGGGATTTTTTGGCCTGCTTTTCCAGGCTGGCGATCTCTTTTAAGACCGCACGATCCGATGGTCGATCCAGATGGCCTTCAGTAGGCCCGCTGGCGCTCAACAGCCGCTCAAACTCTATGGCGGTCACCACATTGGGGATTTCCGTATAGTGATATTCCGGGATCTGGGAGGGATCAAAGACGTCATATCCGGCGGCAATGATGACCGCGCCCACATCCAGTTCTATAACCTGGTCCTTTTTGTCAAAATTGATGGCATCGGCCTGGCAGGTCTTGGCACAAATACCGCACTTTTTGCCGTTTAACTGCCGGCAGTGGTCCGCATCAATGGTATGGGTGGAGGGGATCCCCTGGGCAAAATAGCTGTAAATGGCCTTGCGCTCTCCCAGTCCTTCGTTGAAGGCATCGGGGACCACGGTGGGACATTTTTCAGCACAGGCGCCGCAGCCCGTACACTTGTCCTCCTCCACATACCGGGTCTTCTTCCGAACCGTTATGGTGAATTCTCCCGCCGTTCCTTTCAACCCTTCTACTTCACTGTAGGCCAGAAGTTCGATATTGGGATGTCGACCGACATCCAGCATCTTGGGCGAAAGGATTCAGATGGCGCAGTCATTGGTGGGAAACGTCTTGTCTAACTGGGCCATCTTGCCGCCGATGCTGGGCAGCTTCTCCACGAGATAGACCTTGATCCCCATATCGGCCAAGTCCAGGGATGCCTGCATTCCGGCAATCCCTCCGCCGATGACCAGAACGTCTTTGCTCACGATCAGACTCCTTGATTGTCCACGAGTTATGGTTAAACATGCGCAGCAGACGCATTCCCTATCCCGCTTGCGGGGCGTAGGGCTTTTGTCTCAGCCTGCGGTGATAATCTTTACACTACTTTATTCGGGCGGCCACCAAGTCAAACAGATCCTCGATATTTACCTTCAGGTCAAAGGCCGCCTTCGTGCACCTGAAGTGGATCTGGCACTTGGGACAGGCGGTGACCAGCATATCAGCGCCGGTCTGCTCCGCCTCCTCGAGCCGCTCCATCTGGATTTGCTTAGAGCAATTGGAGCAATTCATCCACCCGGTGGTGCCGCAGCACACCCCGTTTTCTCTGGACCGGGGCATTTCCACCAACCGGAGGCCCAACGCCTCAATCACGGCTCTCGGGGCATCGTATACACCGGTTAGACGTCCCAACCGGCAGGGGTCATGATAGGTGGCCAGGCCCGGGTCTTTTTCCAGGGCCACCGTGCCGTCTTGAAGCTTTTCCTGCAAAAGCTCCAGGATATGGACCGGCTCAAAGTCCAATTCACCAAAAAATTTGGGGTACAAATGCTTGAAGGTATAGTACCCTTCCGGACAGCTGAATACCACCCGTTTGGCCCCTGACGCGGCAATGGTCTCCAGATTGAGCTGGGCCAATTGCCTAAATTGGGCCTCATCCCCGTTCCAGAGGGCATCATGGCCGCAACACCGTTCGTCGTTGCTCACCACCGGGGTCACCCTACAGCGGTTCAATATCTTGACCACATTTTGAGCGTGCCCAATGGCGCCGGCATCAATATCCCTGAACACCACATCAAAGTAAGGCCTGCAACCCACAAAATAAAAGACCTCCCCCTTCTCCGCGGTGGTGCCTGCCTCCACCCACGAGGTGCGGTTCTGCCTGATGCCCTGGCCCTGCATGGCCATGATGGTCTGGAGCATGCCGTTGTGGGCGGGAATTCCGTTAAACCCGGCATGGTGGGCCTCATCCCGCATCAACCGGACGAATTCAGGGAAATCGATATTGGCAGGACACCTCACACTGCACTGGGCGCAGGTGAGGCAACTCCACAGGGTGGGATCAGAAGGCGCTTCCAGATCGTACAAAGACCTCTCGATGATCTGCCTCGGTGAAAAGTCAGGGAAGACCTTGGCCACCGGACAGCTTCCGGTGCACACCCCGCAGTCCAGGCAGTAATACGTTTGGGTCCTATCCACTAATTCGGCAACCGCAGTCATGTAAATGCCTCGTTTTTTCAGGCCGTCATCAGGCCGCATTTTTTTGATTAAAGGGCCCCAGGGCCTTGATTTCTTCGGTAAACTCCCTGGCCACCTCGGCAAAGCGGGTCCCCTCGGCAGAAGAGATCCACTCCAGTCTGAGTCGTCTGAGATCAATGCCCAGGATCCGGGCCAGCTCCTGGGTCATCTGAAACA
>JAIPDZ010000019.1 GCA_021737425.1 Deltaproteobacteria bacterium | reverse complement strand
CGGGGGAGGGTGAGGTGCGGTTTGGGATACCAGTACCCGCCGTAGGGCTTTCCTCTCAGATAACAGTCCATGGATACCGCGGCCCGGTGTGCGGCCCCGATGGCCTGTACCACGGTGGCCGGACCGGTGACCGCATCCCCGCCGGAGAAAAACCCGGGTACATTGGTGGCCATGGTATTTTCATCCACCTCAAAACTGCTCCAACGGCTGATATTGAATTCATGGGAATCCGCCAAAAAGGAAAGATCAGGAGACTGACTGATGGCCGGAATAATCACATCGGTTTCAATGACAAATTCAGAACCTTCCACCGGGACCGGCCGCCGCCGTCCGCTGGCATCCGGTTCCCCCAGTTCATTGCGCAGACATTCCATACCCACCACCTTACCGTTTTCACCCAAAATTCGGATGGGAGAGGTCAACAGGTCAATATGGATCCCTTCTTCGTCCGCAGCATCCACTTCGGCCGGATTGGCCGGCATCTGCTCCCGCTGGCGGCGGTAGACAATGTGGACCTCTTCCGCACCGAGGCGGAGGGAAGTCCGGGCCGCGTCGATGGCTGAATTTCCCGCCCCGATCACGCACACCTTCCTGCCCGGGGCCTCTTTTTTGCCCAGGTTGACATTTCTGAGAAAGGCGGTGGCGTCAATAAAACCTTCAAATTCGTCTTCACCCGGAATCCGAAGTTTCAATCCCTTGTGGGCACCGACTCCCAGGAAAAAGGCCTTGTATCCCTGTTCCTTCATCTGGTCGAACGTAATATCCTTCCCCACACGCACCCCGAGGCGAATCTCCACTCCGAGTCGTTTGATGGCGTCTATTTCATCGTTGAGCACATCCCTGGGCAGCCGGTATTCCGGAATGCCCACGTGGAGCATGCCGCCGGCCACCGGGAGCTCTTCGAATATGGTGACAGGATATCCCTTGAGGGTAAGATCATGGGCCACTGTGAGCCCCGCAGGTCCGGCCCCCACCACCGCTACTTTGTCTTCCGGAAACAGGACCTTCGCCGGTTCGATTGTTTTGAGCTGATCTCTGTTTTTGTCTGCCGCAAACCGCTTTAATGCACAGATGGAAATGGGTTTATCCACATCTCCTCGGGTGCATTTGCTTTCGCACGGGTGGGGACAGACCCGGCCCAAACACATGGGAAGGGGGTTTTCTTTTCGAATGATATCCCAGGCCTTCCTGAATTCTCCCTGGGCGATGAGCGCGGTGTAGGTGGATACATCCTGTCCGGTGGGGCAGGTGGACTGGCAGGGAGGCGCGCTGAGCCGTTTGCAGATTCCAGTGGGGCAGTGTTTGTCAAAGATATGGGCCTCATATTCATGACGAAAATACCGGAGGGTGCTCAGTACCGGGTTGGGTGCGGTCTGCCCCAGCCCGCACAAAGAGGCCGATTGAATGACCTTGCTTAGGTTTTCCAGCCGCTCAATGTCATCGGGTCTCCCTTCCCCCCGGGTGATGCGCTCCAATATATTCAAAAGCTGCTGTGTGCCTTCCCTGCAAGGCGTGCATTTGCCGCAGGACTCTTCTGCTGTAAAGCCCAAAAAAAACTTGGCCAGGTCCACCATGCAGGTGGTCTCATCCATGACCACCATGCCCCCGGAGCCCACAATGGCCCCGGTCTTGGCAATGTTCTCGTAATCCACCGGCGTTTCAATCAGACTTTCGGGAATACATCCTCCGGATGGTCCGCCCAACTGTACGGCCTTGAACCGCTTGCCGTCCGGGATGCCCCCGCCGATATCGTAGATAATGGCGCGCAGGGGCGTGCCCATGGGGACCTCTATGAGCCCTATATTTCTGACCCGGCCGCTCAAGGCAAACACCTTGGTTCCGGAACTCTTTTCCGTTCCGAGACTGCTGAACCACTCGGCGCCTCGATACATGATCTGGGGGACATTGGCGAGCGTCTCCACATTGTTGAGCACAGAGGGACGATCCCACAGGCCTTTATGGGCAGGGAAGGGGGGCCTGGGCCTGGGCATGCCCCGCTTTCCTTCAATGGACCGCATCAGGGCCGTCTCTTCACCGCATACAAACGCACCGGCCCCAAAGTACAGATCAATTTCCATATCAAAACCGGATCCCAGAATATCCTCTCCCAACAGCCCGTAGTCTTTGGCCTGGGCAATGGCGGTCTGGAGCCGCTGGATGGCGAGCGGATACTCGGCCCGCACGTAGATATATCCCTGGTGCGAACCGATGGCCTTGGCCCCGATAATCATGCCCTCCAATACTGAATGGGGATCGCTTTCCAGAATGGACCGATCCATAAATGCGCCGGGATCTCCTTCATCCGCGTTGCACAACATGTATTTAGGGCTCCCTTCGGATGCGGCACAGAATTGCCACTTGAGCCCGGTGGGAAATCCGGCACCGCCCCGGCCCCTCAATCCGGATGTCTTCATTTCTTCCACAATTTGGTCGGGTGTCATTTCCAACAAGGCCTTGGCGGTCCCCATGTACCCGTCGCGGGCAATATATTCATCAATCTTGTCGGGATCGATAAGGCCTCTGTTCCGCAGCGCCACCAGGACTTGCCGGCTGAAGAACCCGATATCCTTTATGGTGGGGATGAGCTGTTCGGCCTCAGGACTTTCAAACAGGAATTTCTGGGGGATGCGGCCTTTGACCAGGAATTCGTCCACAAAGTAAGGCACATCTTCTGGGGAAAGTTTTTGATAGAAGACCCCTTCCGGATAGGCGATCATGAGGGGGCCTGCGGCACAGAAGCCGTTACAACCGGTGGTGGCAACAAATACCTCTTCCTGGAGCCCCTGTCTCTGGATTTCCTCTACCAGGGCATCTCTTACCTCAAGCGATCCGCTGGATACGCAACTGGTACCTGCGCAAATAAGAAGATGTACACGATATTTTTTTTCCATAAGTGCCTCGTTTGGCTTAAATTGAATGCCCACTTTTTGCGAAGTCACTTTACCCCTTGGGAAAATGGCACATCGGTATTTGTGGGGCTTGGCCGGTGCAAAAAGGGCTAATATGTGGTTTCACTGCCCACGGATAGTGCGTATTCAGGCAAAGGATTCCCCTTCATCACATGCTCTTCAAAAATCCTTTGTGTCTTTTCTTCATCCAGCAATACGTATTTGACCGGGGCTCCGTCTTTGACCTCCACTGTGATCATGGGTTCGTGATTACAGAGTCCTGCACAGCCGGAAGAGGTCAGGATGATATCCGTGGCACTGACCTCCTGGATTTTGTCCAACAGGAAATTCATAATCTTTCTGGCGCCGGCAGCAATTCCGCAAGTCCCCATATGGACCGTAATCTTTACCCGGTAAGCGCCGTCTCTCAGGTTCACGGTCCCTTTTGAAGCCTCTTTTATCTTTTTGAGGTCTTCTACGCGAAGTTTGGCCATTGCTTTGCCTCCATGAAACAATGTAACTATGGTTCCGGGTTGTTGACAACATCCCGAACGAGCTTTAATACGGCTGGATCGGTGATGGTAGTGACCCCTTTTATTTCCTTTTTGATGGACCGGGTATCCACGGATGTCGTTTCTCCCTTCAGGTTGGATTCATATACAAAATCCACTTCGGGGTTCCCCATGATGAGCGAAACAAGCGTGGCCCCCATATCCCCCAGGGGCTTTCTGTCAATATGACCCGCTTCAAATGTTGCCTTCACTTTGGTGCCACGGCCCGGTTGGGAATAAACCCATAGGTGCCCTCCGGCCTCCCGGGCGGCTGCTTCAAACAGAGGTATGCCCAATCCCACGCGCCGTGTGGTTCGTGAGGTAAAAAAAGGATCCCGCACCCCATTCAGGGCCTTTGCGTCCATCCCGGACCCGTTGTCTCTGACGGTTATCTCCAAAATATCTCTCTCGGCGTCTTCTTCCACTGAGATGCACACCAGAGTGGCCCCGGCACTTGTGGCATTTTCAACAATATCCAATATGTGCAGTGAAAGGTCCTCCATACAGCAAGTTATTCCAGGATCTTTCGGCCGTTGATTCCATTCAGGGCCATTCTCAGCTCCTTTATAGTGGGACCCGCAACCTGAATTTTTGTGGGAGCCGATGCGATGTCCCTTAGGCCGTGGGCGTCGGAGGCGGTAATAAAGGCGATCTTTCCATATCCAGGGTAACGTATCCCCGCTTCCGTAAGCGATACATTTGCGGACACCTCTAAAGCGTCAAAACGCAATTCCTCAGGGATAAATCCCAACTGGCTGATCACGCTAAAACTCTGGCGATCAATGTGCGCGGCAATGGCCAATCCGCCGAAGTCATGTATGGCATTGACCACATCATTTACCCTGAGCCGTGTACCGCCGATCAAAAGACGGGTATTGATGGCCTCCACCTCGTCAAATTCATTGGCCACCACCTGCAGGCCGAATAGATCAGGATCGTTTTCCCCTGGAAAAAGATTGGCATAGACCAGGGCCTGCATGCTCAGGGCGCTTTTTACATCTTGGAACAAGCCGATGACGTGGGCTTCCTCAGCAGTGGTGATTTCCATGCCCGGGATCACACTCAGCCCTGTGCCCGATGCTGCAGCAATAACTGCTGCAGTATTTTCCGCACTGTTATGATCCGTGACGGCAATGCCGGCCAGATCCTGTTTTACGGCCTCCCTGACAATCTGGATCGGGGTCATATCCAGTGTGGCGCAGGGTGAAAGACAGGAATGAATATGTGTATCAACGCGTAGCGTCCTTAGTGATTCTTGCACCCCTTTCCCCACGACCTCCTTTTTTGAGACCCCTGCTCCCCCTCCTTTGCTGTGGAATCTTAAATCAACTGCCCGCAACACCCATGGTAAACAGTTTTCCCACCAGTTCAAATGTGGGCATTGCACTGACCATGATGGGGACATTTTCTTCCTCCGCCTTTTGTACGGTCAAGGCATCCGGCTCCCTGTTGTTGACCAAAATGATGCCTGAAAGAGATTTCATGACAGCGATGGCCACAATGTTTTGATGGGCCTGGAGGGTGACCCAGATATCCCCCTCCCGGGCATTTCCCATGACATCACTCAACAGATCGCTGGCGTAACCGCGGGCCACCTCTTTATCCATGTGGCCGGCGCCGCTCCGTATATGCAAATCGAGTTCTTGGGCGATTTTTTGAAGTTTCATGGATCCTACCGATTCAAGCTTTTGGAAACGGGATAAATACCGTGGAGGCCTTTTACCCCAAGGAATGGTCTCATGCGCTGGCCGACCCGTTGCCCCTGTAGCTTTCCACAATTTCGACGATTTTAGCGGGATCTACCTGTCCATGGGTGGTGTCGTCAACGACCATGACGGGTGCCAATCCGCAGGCCCCCACGCACCTGACCACTTCCAGGGAATACTCTCTGTCCTCGGTGGTCTCTCCGATCCCCACGTGGAGATGTTGCTCCAACTTTTCCAGGAGCCTCCCCGATCCTTTGACAAAACATGCGGTTCCGAGACATACCCGGATGGTATGCCGGCCTCTGGGCACCATGGTGAAAAAAGAATAAAAAGTGACCACCCCGAATACGTAAGACGGGGGCACGCTTAGACCTAATGCAATATAATTTTGTACCGCCACGGGCAGAAACCCCAGAATCCCCTGGACCTGCTGAAGAACGGGAATAAGCCCCCCCTTTTTGGTTTTATAGGTGGTAAGGATCTCATCAATTTTTTCTTTTGCCTCTGTTTTTTCCTCTTCCCGGAGCAGCCCTAAAAATGCCTCAGTGACTTCTTCCGGGTTGCTGGGGGGTACCTGGGTCCCGATGCCCCCAGCCTTTGGGAGCGATTCCAGCAGCCCTCCGCAATGCTCCAGTAAGGTGCGATGATGGTAGTTGAATGCAAGCCACCCAGGTCGTCTTAGGGGAGAGCGGGCATCCCGAGGGCCTGGGACTCCCAGCTTCTGGGGATCGGTCAGGGGTCGTTGAATCCCTCCGCCTTCCAAGTGTTCGTAGGTGATGCCCTCCAGTTGCGGCACCATAGAGAGGATCTCCTTTTCCCAGATTTCTTGGGCCGTCAACTCGGGCCATGACAGTCCCAATCGATTGGCCAATTGAGTGAAGATCCATATCTCCGGTTTTGCATCTCCCGGGGTGGGGACCGCATATCTCACCCGACTGACCCTTCTTTCACAGTTGGTGTAAGTCCCTTCCTCTTCGGACCAGGCCGCTGTGGGCAGGACCACATCCGCATAATTTATGGTTTCGTGGTTGAGGATATCCTGTACTATTAGAAAATCCGTGGATTTTAGGGCCTCTTCAATATGGGGCATAACCGGTGCGGCGAGGGCCAGATTTTCACCTACACAGTACAGCACTCGAAGCTTGCGGCCTTCTTTGGCATCCGTGCCGCTCAGGTTATGAATCATCTCGGAAAACCCGAGTCCGGGTTCAGGGTTCAGTGTAGCGCCCCAGGCGGATTCAAAGGCCTTGCGGGATTTCTCGTCTTCCACGGGTGCGTATCCGGGCAAAAAACCGGGCAGGACGCCCATGTCGCAGGCCCCCTGGGAATTGTTCAGGTCTCCCAGGTAGTTTACCCCTCCATACGGTTTTCCCAGATTGTCCAGAACCTCTTGGAGGGCCACAAAGGTCCTGGCAAAAGAGGCCACCTTGGAGCCGTAAACCAGCATGGCGGGCTCCTCTGTGTCCAGTATGTCCACCGCGGCCAGGATGTCATCGGCCCCAAGTCCGGTGGTCTCCGCCACGTGCTCCAGGTCATAGCTTTGGGTGTTTTCCTGGATATCTTCAGGGCTTTTTCGTCCCCGTTTGATGAGCTGGTGAATGATGCCGTTGATCAGGACGGATTCGGTGCCTTCTTTGAGCAATAGATGCGTATTGGCGAAGGTGCCGATTTTGGTGGGGCGAGAGTCCACCACGATAAGCTGACCCCCGCTCTTGGATGCACGCTTCACAAACGTCCCTGCGACCGGATTTTCTTCGGTGATATCGCTTCCGATGAGGATCATTCGTTGGGCTTCTTCCAGTTCAAACAGGGGGTTGTTGAGTCCGCCGGCAGCAAATGGAGAGGCCAGGTTATTGGTCCCGATACCTACCCTGAACAGCTTTTGCAGGGTATATAGGGCCTCATTGGTAGACTTTGCCGAACAGATTGCGGCAATGGCCTCAGGCCCTTCCTTTTCTTTCACCGTCTTGATCTTACTGGCGATCAGGTCCAGTGCTTCGTCCCAGGAGGCCCCCCGCAGTTCGCCGTCCTTCCGAATCATGGGGCGGGTGAGACGTTCCGGACTCTGAACAAAATCGTACCCGAAGCGGCCCTTTACGCAAAGCCGCCCATGGTTGGGCTCGGCCCCTTCCACTGCCGATACCTTCATAATGGTATCATTCTTGATGTGCAGGTCCAACTGGCAGCCCACACCGCAGTAGTAGCAAGTGGTACGGACATGCCTGGCTTCCCATGGCCTGATTTTGTATCTGCTTTTCTTTTCCACCAGGGCCCCCACGGGACAGGCCTGAATGCATTGCCCGCAAAACACGCACTCTGAGCGATCCAGCGACCCATCGCCCATGGCCACAATTCTGGCCTGGGCCCCGCGAAATCCGTGTGAAATGGCGTTGTTGACCTGAATGCTGTTACAGGCCTCCACACACCTCCCGCAGAGAATGCATCGAGAAGCATCCCGCACAATAAGGGGACTTGCGGTTTCCATAGGGTAGTCGGCCATGGACCTTACCAGTCCGGCAGTATCCACTTGATAGCGATAGGCATAGGCCTGCAGTTTGCATGCGCTGTGTGCGGGACACAGCTCCATGCTTTGGTCATAATTTGCCACCTGTCGCTGGAACTGGGTCCAGTCGTCAGAGGCCTTTTCGGCCACTGCACAATTGTGGTTGCCGGACTGCAGCAAAAGCGCCAGAACCGTTTGTCGGGCTTCTTTTACGGCCGGTGAGTTGGTATGGACCAGCATGTTATCCCCAGCCGGTGCCGAACAGGACGGTGCGAGCGCCCGCGCCCCCTCAATTTCCACCAAGCACACCCGGCATGCCCCGGTGGGGGTGGTCCCCTTCAGATAGCAGAGGGTGGGAATGAAAATCCCGTTGCGCCTGGCCACCTCAAGGATGGTTTCCCCGGGGGTGAATGCCAGTTGACGGCCATCAATGGTAAGGGTATGTTCTGACATCTTTGCTCTCCAAGCCCAAACCCAACATCTATACAGGCCTTGGGCCGCAACCAAATCTTGGTATTTCAGGTTTCAGTTCACGGGGTTTGCTGAGGCTCGACACCTTCAGCCCCAGCGCAGATCTGCCCTTTACCTTCTCCAGGACCACCGACCCGGACACTACGCTTTGAGGGATGTCTCATTCTCATTCTTTCTATAGCAGATAAGACCGCAATTCAGGCACCTTTGGGCTTCGGTCCTGGCTGCAGGTTCATTGAGTCCAGGCCAAGGTTTTGGAAATATCCAGGCGCTTTCACTGTCCCCCTCCACATCCAATATGGACGGTTGTTGTCTTTCCAGGGACTTGACGTGGTGAACCTCGGATACGTCCAGTATGGCATCCGCTTCCCACACCAGGTTGTCAATGGGGGCAACACGCTCCTCAGTGAAATGGGTATGAACGGCCCGGCACAGTCTCCGGCCCGAGAGAATCGATTTGACCACCGCCGAAGAGTCGCTGAGCCTGCCAGGCTCCGGTGAGCTGAACACCCCGTTTTGAGTTCCTTTCGGAAAGGTGCGGAAGGTCTCCAAGGTTCGCCATCGCCGGATTTGAGAGGGCGCCTCCGGATTACGCTCCTCCCTCACAAAGACCAACTCGGGTAAACGGGCCCCTGGAAAAATGAGGGCGTCTACATTCAAGATGCTGGTTTCCCCAAACTCATCTCCCCGCGGGTCGATGGTCTCAAGCCCGATACGTTCCAGATGATTTCCGGTTCCTTCCAAGAAAGAAACGGTGGTAGAAGGAAGCACCTGAATGCCCTCGGCATGAAGCGTCGCCGTATCCACCAGTTCCGGGGGCAGGTCGCCGGCGTCCAATTTTGAGACAATGGTGACCCGTTTAGCCCCCATTTCGCGGCAGGTGCGCGCCAAGCCCAGTCCCTCGGAGAGGTTGTGAACGATGACCACTTCCTCTCCCAAATCGATTTTCTCACCGCGATCCAGCGCGTTGTAAAGATCCAGCAATAGGAAAAGTCCTTGGAAGGGAGGGCCAAACCCTTTGGCTTCGGGCCGTAGTATTTTTCGACTGTCAATTCCGCCTGACGTCAACACCACTGCATCATAATCATCCGAAAGCAGGCTTCCCGGGGTAAAATCCTCTCCCATGACCGTCTGGGTCTTTGCCGTCACCCCCATGTTCAAAATGCCCTGGATTTCATGGTCCAGGACCTCTCTCGGCAGCCGATCCTCTGAAATGACATACCGCAAAATCCCGCCCAGTTCGGGCTTGGCCTCAAAGAGGGTGGGTTGATATCCCAGCCGGGCCAGATAATAGCTGGTGGTAAGGCCTTCCGCACCCCCACCGATGACGGCGATTTTACGATCATTGTCTTCGGCCTTATAGGGATCAACATGCTTGCCCGCGGACATCTCATAATCCGCCACAAACCGTTTGAGGGGATTGATGGCCACAGGTTCATCAATGAGGTTGCGTCTGCAGGCAAGCTCACAGGGGGCCGGGCAGATGTAGCCACAAATAAGGGGAAGGGGGCATTTTTCCTTTATGGTAAGGAGTGCGCCCTCGTAGTTTCCGTGGTCGATCTGATATATGAATCGAGGGATGTTAATGCCGGTAGGACAGCTGCGCTGGCAGGGCGCCGTGCATTCATCCACCTGATATTCGTCGATGATTCGAAGCGATGCCGAACTCAAGGTGATGATATGTTTCGGACAGATGCGCTCACAGGTGCCGCAGCCGGTACAAAGGTCCGTGTTGACCACCGGGAGGTTGTCAGGCCCCATGGAGAGGGCTCCGAACGGGCAGGCCCTTACACAGGTACCGAGTCCCAGACATCCGATGGGACACTCCTTGGCCCCCCCGCCCAGGAGCATGGCCGCCCGGCAATCATGGATCCCCTCATAGAGATACTTAAGGTCGGCTTCCTGAACCCCGTATCTGCAACCCGGGAGGGCAAATTCCGGTTCCCGGGCCTCTACTTCCACCCCCATTACGGCTGCAATTTCCGCGGCTACTTCAGGCCCGCCCGCAACACATGAAGAGGGAGAGGATTGACCGGCGACAATGGCGGCGGCATTGGCGCTGCATCCCGGGTACCCGCATCCGCCGCAGTTGGCGCCGGGCAGGGCTTCTTCCACCGCTTCTATCTTGGGATCCACATACACGTAGAACACCTTTGAAGCCAGGGCCAGGCACAGACCGATGGCCACACCCAGCCCTCCCATTACCAGAAATCCGCCTACCATAGGTTTCCTCCAACCTCAGTTGACTTCACATCTATCATTCAACAACAATCAACAATCAACAATCCTCACACCATTCCCTTAAAGGCGAAAAAAGCAAGTGAAATCATTCCCGCCGTCACCAGCCCGATGGAGGTGTCCTGCAGGGGCTTGGGAACCCTGGCCAGGAGAATGCGCTCCCGTACCCCGGCAAAGAGGATGAGAGCCAACCCGAATCCCACCGCGTAACTGAAGGAGGCGATCAGGGCCTGCACAAAACCATATTCCTCCTTGATATTGATGAGACAGACGCCCATGACCGCACAGTTGGTGGTGATCAGGGGGAGAAATATCCCCAACCCCGCATACAGGGCGGGGATGCTTTTTCTCAAGAACATTTCCACCAGTTGCACCAGGGAGGCAATGACCAGAATAAAGGCGAGTGTCCTCAAATATTCCAGACCAAAAGGCCTTAGCAGCAATGTATTTACGATCCATGTAATGGCCCCGGCCATGACCAGAACGAATATGACCGCCATGGCCATTCCCGTAGCGGTCTCCATTCGCTTCGACACCCCCAGGAAGGGGCAGTTGCCGAGGTATTGCATCAGCAGGATATTGTTGACAAAGATGCAGCTGACGATCAGTAGAATGTAATCCCCCATTTGGATACCTCCGATGGAAATACTCAGCAAACGTACTCTCCGTACCTCGTTGCCCCGCTTCAAGCGGACTTACAGCACGGAATGAAACCGTCCAAAAGGTTTTCTGTGTCTCCTGTTGCCAGTATCTATTTTTTCCCCAACATGTTCATTACGCACAACATTAATCCCAAACATACGAACGCCCCAGGGGCCTGTATCATAAAGGAAAAGGGCTCAAATGAGGGCCCGAATACCGGGATATCGTAAAAAGTGCCGTTCCCCAGGACCTCCCGGACAATGGAGAGCGCGGTCAACGACAGGGTAAAGCCCACACCGATGCCGAGTCCGTCGGCAAAAGAGGCCAGAACGCCGTTTTTGGCGGCAAAGGCCTCGGCACGGCCCAATACGATGCAGTTGACCACAATGAGGGGAATAAAGATGCCCAGCTTGAGAAAGAGGGGATAGGCGAATGCCTGCATCACCAGTTCCACCACGGTTACAAAGGTGGCAATCACCACAATATAGCAGGCGATCCTCACCCGTTTGGGGATAATGTTCCGGAGCATGGAGATCAGAATGTTGGAGCAGACCAAAACAAAGGTGGTGGCAATGCCCATCCCGATGCCGTTTTCCACGCCCTTGGTCACAGCGAGTGTGGGACACAGGCCGAGGACCAGCCTGAAAGGCGGAATCTCGGCCCAAAGTCCTTTGGTAAATTCTTGAACTACGGTCTTGGCCATATCCTGACGCTCCCTATTTTTTGAAACCCTTCAATTTATCCATGATGTCGTTTTTTATGCGTGCGTAGCGGTCTCCGGCTTGGACTACCGCACCACATACCCCTTTGGAGGTTATGGTCGCCCCGCTGACGGCATCGATCTGGCCCCCCTCTGTAGTTACTTTGACCGGCTCCTGAATGGGGATTCCTTCGAACTGCTGGGCAAAAGAAGGATCGGTTTTGGCCCGGGACCCCACCCCCGGGGTTTCGGAATGGGTGGTCACCCCCACGCCCACGATTTCATCCGTATTCAGGTCTACGGCCACAATAGCGCCGATATCCCCGCCGAACCCCTTGCCGAACGACTCAAAGGCCACCACATTGGGCTCATTGTCAAACATGCCCACAAAAACGGTGATTTCTTCGCCGCTGTCCGTTACCTTGAACCGATCGGTGATGGGATTATTGGTAGCTCCGGCCAGGATTTTATTGATGGCAGGCCCTTTGACGAATTTGAGCTGCTGATATTCTATTCGCTCCTGGGTGGCATTTTGAATCGCGGCCAGCACCCCCCCGGACAGGGCGCTGAAAACAACGATCACCAGGAAGAGTTTTATCATTTCACGCATGGTCCGTCCCCTTTCCCAGGGCCTTGGGCCTGATTTTATCAAAAAGCGGGTTGGCCACGTTCACCAAGAGCACGGCGAACACCACCCCGTCTGCGAACGCGCCAATGTTGCGGATGAGCACGGTCAGAAACCCCGCACACGCACCATATATCAGCATGGGAATAAAGTGGACCGGAGAGGAAGCGTCTTCAGGGGCAAGGAAAAAGGCGCCGATGAGCGTGTAGCCTGTCAGTAAATGAAAGTACGGGGGGGCATAGGCAGCAGGATCTGAAACATAAAACAGAAGCGAAGTGACGAAGACGCCGGTTAGAAAGGAGAGGGTGATCTCCCACCGAATGAACCCCCTCAGGATCAGATAGATTCCGCCGATAATGAGGCCCAACCCGAAGGTGGTCCCGATGGCACCGGCCTGCTGGCCCATCAAAAGTTGGCCTGGAGAATAATGATACAGGGTGTCCGGACCGAAATGCTTCAGCGCGGCCAACGGGTAGGCCATGTAGAATCCCAGGTCATAATTCACCAGGGCCTCATCAAAACTGAGCATGGCTTCCCAGGAGAGCATGAGCATGGCGATGGCCACCAAGGGGGGGTTGAGCGGATTACACCCCATTCCCCCAAAGATCTGTTTCCCGATGACAATGGCAATGAATGTGCCCACCAGCACCACCCACCAGGGCGTGTTCGCGGGGAGTAACATGGCAAACAACAGTCCGATAAGCGCGGCGTTTCCGTCCCCTATGGTCACCGGTCTTTTCATCACATAATTCATGATGAGTTCCCAGAAGATGGCAAAAGATACAGAGAATGCCACCACGCCCAGGGCAGGAGCGCCGTACTGGGTGATCCCCAGGATGACCGCCGGAAGAGCGGCCAGCATGATGTTATAACTTTTGACGGAAAGGCTGCTGCCATTGTGCCAGTAAGGCGCATAGGAACTGACGAAGAGCTTGTCCTTATCCATTGAATTCCTCCGTGGCTTCCCGCAGAGCAAGTTCGTGTTTTCCGAGCATCATATAGTGAAATACGGGAATGTGCATTACGCATACATAACTGCACAGACCGCACTCCACGCAGGAGAGGAGGTCGTATCTCTGGGCCGCTTCCTCATAGAGTCCGTTTTCAAGCAACCGCACCAGCATGTTGACCGGAAGCCTGGCAGGGCATGCCCTCACACACTCCCCGCAGTTGATACAGGGGCTGTCCGACGGGGGGATCACTCGGCGTTTATCCTGGACGAAAATGGCATCTGTATCATGCATAATGGGCATATCCTCCGAGTAGACCCCCTGCCCGGTCATGGGGCCGCCCAAGGCAATCCGGTCCCCTTGTTGGGTGGAAATCTTCAAGGCGCCTAAGATGTCCTTTACCGGTGTTCCGATCCTGGCCCGAACACAGGTGACCCGGTTCTCCTTATCGATCACTGAAATCACCTTTTCCACCGGGAGCGTCTTATCGGTAAAAGCGGTTTTCAGGGCCAAGACCGCTTCTGCACTGATGACCCCTACACGTAGATCCGACAACGGCCTGTTCGCCGGTAGCGGTTGATTCAATAGATTCGGGACCAGGAGCCGGGGGAGGGTGTGGGGGTAGACCGGCTCGGCTACCCGGATTTCGGCGCCCGTTTTTTCGGCTTGTGTGCGCAAATCGGGGGGGACCACCACCATGACCTGGTCGATGCCTGAAACCTTTGACAAGTGGGCCAGTCCGGCCTTGATGTCCTCAGGGCTGGCGTTCATCAGCAACTGGTTGGTCAGGATCAAAAGATCGGGGTCTGTTCCATTGATGATAAGGGTATGAAGGGGGGTATCCCTGGAGATCAGGGAAGTGAAGTCTGATATTCCCGGCAAAAATGCGAGGTAGTCCAAGGCGGTTTCAGGACCAGGGGATTGGGCCGCCTCGGTGAACTGGGGATCCCACTTGTCTTTGCCCTCCACCTGGATGGTGATCGCCAAGAAGCGCCGGTCCGTGTAGGTCCTGTTCTCTGATATGCCTTGAATGGTCCCGGTTGCAGGAGAAACGAAGTAACCCCCGATGCCCTTGTAAGGCAGTTTCTCTCCTGTTTTGACCGGGGTCCCTGATCTGATTCCCAGATCTTTCGCCTCGGCGGCATGGTGTAAAAAGACGGTGAGTCGGGCAGGAAGGGGTATCGGCTTTATTTCCGGCTGGGTAAGATGATCAAGCCGGACATGTTTCAGTTTTGGCCTGCCAAAACCGAAAAACGGTTTCTTTGTCATCGTATTCCTCCTGACCTGTGAGAAGGCCGTGTATCTTTCCCCCAGGCGAACGAGATCTTGAATCTGTTTCGCAATGCTGCCCGCAGGTTGTTTTATCTTAGATGGCAGGCCGAGCAGTCCACCGGGCCGCTCCCGCTGTCCTCGTGACAACCGATGCACTGGGTATGAAGGGCGTCAGATCGCTTGGGCGTGTCTTCGCCGTCCTCGAGATGACATTCCCCGCACGATACCGGTTTTTCTCCTTCGCCCTCAAGCATGTGATGGCACATGTCACATTCAAATGCGTAACCGGATTCCGAGAAATGGGTTTTATGGTCAAAAAAGACCTTCCCTCCCGTACTTGTGAACATGATTCGTAAAGGTTCCTGGGGCGGATTTTTTGCAAAAACAGTGTAGCAGAGAAGACCCACGATGAATAGGACGCCTGCTAAAACATAGCCGATATTTTGTTCCGTCTTACTGGTCATCTTCTCCGGTCCCTCGCATAGTTATGATAGGCGGAATGAGAATGCTTTTGTAGACGCGGGGTTTATGGTAAATCGAGCGTTCATCCTTTTACAGAAAAGGAGGCGGTCTTGTCAAGGCGGTTTTCAAAATCCCGCTCTCCAGGTGGCCCAGATGGACCCTTACCCGGTGGGGGAACTTTAAAATAGAGGGAATTCCTTTCACTTGGGAGGTTTTCTCTCCTTTATGCAGGCAGACGTGCAGGGACGTTCAATTTTACAGCATTCCCGGCAGAGGGTCCTCCCGGGGGGGAATTCACTTGGATGACAGCTCAAGAACCGCTGAGGGTCTCTTGGGTCATACTAAGGGGTTATCCCTTTTGAAGCCCCATTTTGTAGCTTGAAAAAGCGATCCTGCTCTGATACATTTCCTCAAAATCATGCCAACCGTCGCCGTCATAGAATTGGGAAGCCATACGGCAAGATTGCTTATAGCCGAAGTCTCAGGGTTTCCCCCGGCCTTACGGACATTGGTAAGGGAGAGGACCTATGTGCGGGTGGCGGAGGGGTTTGATGCAGCAGGGGGGAGGTTGATCCGCAGGAACGCATTTTCACGCGCTGTTGACGCGGTTGAGGCGTTTTCTCGTTTGCTGGATGACCATGGTGCGGAATCGGTCTGTGCCGTGGCCACCGGAGTAATCCGGGAGGCGGTGAACCAACAGGAGTTTGTGGATCATATCTTTGAGCGTACAGCCGTTCGGGTGCGGCCCATCACGGGTGCCCGGGAGGCATGGCTCACCGGAACGGGTGTTTTGCATGCTTTGGGGATCCAGGCGGGTCCTTTTTTTATTTTTGACGTGGGAGGGGGAAGTACGGAATTCTTTTACGGGATAAAGGGGGAAGAAAAGGCCCGATCCTTACCCCTGGGCGCGTCTCTCCTGACCCAGCAATACTTTAGCTCGGATCCACCGGGAGACAGTGAGATAACCGCCCTTCTGGCGCATGTAAGAGATCACATCAGATGGACCAAAGGGGTGGCCCGTCCGGCCAGGATAGCGGCAACAGGGGGGACGGTGGTCGCTCTGGCAGCCATGGTGCACGGCATCGCTGTACAAGGGCTGACTCCGGAGAAGGTCAACGGGCTGAGGGTTTCAGTTCCGCAGTTGGATGAATGCCTGATGCATCTGAGTCGCCTAAGGCTGGAGCAGCGGATGCGCCGTATGGGACTGGATCGGGATCGGGCCCGGGTCATCCTGGCCGGCGCCTTGGTGGTCAGACGGCTGCTGGAGAACCTGGGTTCTCATACGCTTGAGGTAAGCATGTCCGACCTTTTGGAAGGGATGGCAGCGGATAGCTCAGCAAGCGCTCGGTTTCACGGGGATAGTCATCATTTGAAAGGGGATTATAATAATGAATAAGGATATTCGCTTCGGGTATACATTCGACGACCTGATTTTGGTGCCGGCCAAATCTTCGGTGCTACCCAATGAGGTCAATGTGGAGACAAGACTGTCCAAGAACATACGGCTCAACATCCCCATCGTCAGTGCGGCCATGGACACGGTTACCGAATACGAGACCGCCATCACCATGGCGAGACAGGGTGGGATCGGATTTATCCATAAAAACATGAGTATCGAGCGCCAGGCCCTGGAAGTGGAAAAAGTCAAAAAGTCCGAAAGCGGCATGATCGTGGATCCCATTACCATCGGTCCTGACCGAAAGATACACGAAGTGCTCGACATAATGGAGAAATATAAGATTTCAGGGGTGCCCGTGGTGGAAAATGAAAATCTGGTGGGAATCATCACCAACCGGGATTTGAGGTTTGAGACCAACCTGGATCAGAAGGTGGGATCTGTGATGACCCGCGAGAATCTGGCCACCGCCAGGATGGGCATCACCCTGGAGGAATCCAAGGCCATCCTGCATGAGAGACGCATCGAAAAACTGCTGGTGGTGGATGAAAGAGGAAAGCTTAAGGGGTTGATCACCATAAAAGATATTGAAAAAATAAAGAAATATCCCCATGCATGCAAAGATGAATTGGGCCGGTTGAGGGTGGGAGCGGCCGTGGGGGTGGGCGCGGATATGATGGAGAGGCTAAAGGCCCTGGTGAACGCCGCTGTGGACGTGGTGGTTATCGATACGGCCCATGGGCATTCCCATATGGTGTTGAGAGGGATCCAAGAGGCCCGGAAGCGCTTCGGCGCCCTGGAATTGATCGCCGGGAATGTGGCCACGGCTGAAGGGACCCGGGCCCTGGTGGAGGCGGGAGTGGATGCCGTGAAGGTGGGGGTGGGGCCCGGTTCCATCTGTACCACCCGTGTGGTGGCCGGGGTGGGCGTGCCTCAGATGACGGCCATCATGGAGTGCGGCGCCGCGGCCAGGGCCCTGGGGGTCCCAGTGATCGCCGACGGCGGCATCAAGTTCTCCGGTGACATTACCAAGGCCCTGGCCGGAGGGGCCGATTCCATCATGATCGGAAGTCTGTTTGCAGGGACTCAGGAAAGCCCGGGAGAGACCATCTTGTACCAGGGCCGGACCTACAAGGTCTACCGGGGAATGGGTTCCCTGGAGGCCATGAAAGAAGGGAGCAGGGACCGCTATTTTCAAGAGGAAGCCAAACTGGAGAAGAAACTGGTGCCTGAGGGGATTGAGGGACGGGTGCCCTATCGCGGGTATCTGGCGGATACCCTGTATCAACTGGTGGGAGGGGTGCGTGCGGGGATGGGCTATCTGGGATGCGAGACCATTTCAGCCCTCCAGCAAAAACCCAGGTTCATTCAGGTTACCCCGGCCGGACTCCAGGAGAGTCATGTACATGATGTGATTATCACCAAGGAGGCCCCCAATTACCGCCTGGAGTAATGGACCGTCATTTGGATGATTTGAACATTCTGACACCTGAAACCCGAAACCTGACACCTTAAACTACCCATGACGCACAACTTATATAAGCATAAATTGCTCATCTTGGACTTTGGATCCCAGTATACCCAGCTTATCGCCAGACGGGTGAGGGAGGCCAAGGTCTACTGTGAAATCCATCCCTTTAACATGGCCTTGGAAGAGATCCAGCGGTTTTCCCCAAAAGGCATCGTCCTTTCCGGAGGGCCGGCCAGCGTCTATGATGAGGGGGCCCCGCTTCTCCACAAGGGCGTTTTTGATCTACGCATACCGGTTCTCGGTATCTGCTACGGCATGCAGGTGATGACCCATATCCTGGGCGGGGAAGTGAGTCGGACCCAGGACCGAGAATACGGCAACGCGGTGATCTCCATCCGGAATCACAGTGAACTCTTCCACGGTTTGGGAGCGGATGAGGAGAAGATCGTGTGGATGAGCCATGGGGACCGGATCGATCGAATGCCGCCGGGATTCCAGATATTGGCCAAGAGCAAGAACAGTCCGGTGGCCGCTATGGGGGATCCTCTTAAACGGCACTTCGGTCTGCAGTTCCATCCGGAGGTCGCCCATACGCCGGATGGATTTAAAATCCTGAAAAATTTTATGTTTACCATCTGTGGATGTGAGCCGTCCTGGACCATGAGTTCCTTTGTCCACCGAACGGTTGAAGCCCTGGGGCGGCAAGTGGGGGATGGAAGGGTCGTCTGCGGGATGTCCGGGGGCGTGGATTCATCCGTAACCGCGGTGTTGCTGCATCAGGCCATTGGGGACCGCCTTTCCTGCATACTGGTGGATAACGGGCTCTTGAGAAAGGGGGAGGCCGAGGAGGTCATGGACCTATTTGGCGGACGCTACGGCATTGACCTGCATTTGGTGGATGCATCCGACCGTTTTCTCACCTGTTTGGAGGGGATCACAGATCCGGAGGAGAAACGCAAAATAATCGGCAGGGAATTCATCCAGGTGTTTGAGGCCAAGGCAAAGGAACTGGGAGAGGCCCGATATCTGGCCCAAGGAACCCTCTACCCGGATGTAATCGAGAGTGTCTCTTTTAAAGGGCCCTCCGCCACCATAAAAAGCCACCATAATGTGGGGGGGCTTCCGGAGGTCATGAACCTGAAGTTGATTGAGCCGCTCCGTGAGCTGTTCAAGGATGAAGTGCGCGAGGTGGGTGCGGAGCTGGGTCTGCCCAGAGACCTGGTGATGCGCCAGCCCTTTCCAGGGCCCGGACTGGCGGTCAGAATTCTGGGGGCGGTCACCCGGGAGCGTCTGGAGATGCTGCGTCGGGCCGATGCCATTGTCACCGAGGAGATCCGCATGGCCCAATTGTATGAAAAGGTCTGGCAATCCTTTGCAATCCTGCTGCCGGTGCGCTCCGTGGGGGTCATGGGGGATGAGAGGACCTATGAACACGTGATCGCCCTGAGGGTGGTGGACAGCCTGGATGCCATGACCGCGGACTGGTCAAAGGTGCCGTACGCGGTTTTGGGGAGGATTTCCAACCGGATCATTAATCATGTCAAGGGGGTGAACCGGGTGGTATACGACATTTCCTCCAAACCGCCCAGTACCATTGAGTGGGAATAGGGGGCCTGGTTATGACCCCTGCGCTTTGCTGTGATGCGCTTGGCATTCCGTGATCAATTTCCGGGGCACCTGGGTGACCCTCTGAAAACCGCCCAGGGGGCTCTGGTCCACGAGCAGGGGGCAGTCATAGGCGGCCTCCAGATTGGGATAGGTAAGGACCTCATCGGGGGAGCCCTGGCTGACGATCTCTCCTTTCTTCAGTAGCAGCAAACGGTTGGCATACATGGCGGCAAGATTGACGTCGTGGGAGACCATCACGATGGTCAGGCGGGTCTCCTCCCCCAATTTTTCCATCAGATCCATCACCTTGATCTGATGACCCAGATCCAGGGCCGCGGTGGGCTCATCCAAGAGGAGGATCCGGGGCTGCTGGCAGATGGCCCTGGCAATGGATACCCGCTGGAGTTCCCCCCCGCTGAGGCTGCCCACCTTCCGATCCGCCAGGTATAAGACGTCCGTGAAGGCCATGGCCTCCCTGGCAATCTCCAGGTCCGCTCTCCGTTCCATGCCCAGTATGCCCAGATGGGGGGAGCGGCCCATAAGGACCATTTCCGTGACGCTGAAGGGGAAGTCCACAGTAGTGACTTGAGGGACCAGGGCGATGGTTTTGGCCATCTCGCTGCGCGAATACCGCTGAACGGGTTTGCCCAGGAGGCGTAAGGTCCCTTGCTGCCCGGTGAGGATGGCTGCGATTAATTTGAGAAGCGTGGTTTTCCCGGATCCGTTGGGGCCGATAACAATAAAAAAATCTTCCCGGTCCACCAAAAAGGAAATATCCTTCAGCACGGGGTATTCCCCGTAGGCATAATGGAGATGGATGGCTTCTATTGCTGCGGTCATGGTCTGCTTCGCTTCAAAAGGATGATGAACAGGGGTGCGCCGATCATGGCGGTGATGACCCCTGCGGGCATTTCTCCCTGGTCCGGAAGGGTCCTGGCCAAAAGATCGCACAGGATCATATAGGTCCCGCCGCCCAGGATGCAGGCAGGCACCAGTACCCGGTGGTCCGGTCCGAAAATCAGTCGCATGAGGTGGGGCATCACCAGGCCCACAAAGCCCACCGGGCCGCACTGGGAAACCGTGATGCTGACCATGAGGGAGGTGACCACAAGAAGGATGCTGGTGACCATGGTGATGTGTATTCCCATGGTATGGGCGACCTCTCTCCCCATGAGGAGGAGGTTCATGGCGTTTGAGAGAAAAAAGATCAGGATGCAGGACGGGAGGAGGATGGCGGCGACCACCCACACGTTGTGCATGTCACTCAGTGAGAGATCCCCCATGAGCCAGAAGATAATGTTGTGGAGGCGTGCATCATGGGTGATGGAGATCAAAAACATGATCAAGGCCCCGCAAAAGGCGTTGATCATCACGCCGGATAGCAGAAGCGTATGTCGTCTGAGCATGCTCTCTCCCGAGGACATGAAGAGCAGCAGGAGCAGGGTGGCCATGCTTCCGGCAAAGGCGGAAAGGCTCACCCCGGGAAACCGGGACAGGCCGGCGAGTATGCCCAAAATGGCGCCGATACCCGAACCGCTGGAGATTCCCAAAATGTACGGTTCGGCCAGGGGGTTTCTGAGCAGGGCCTGAAATACCAGCCCTCCCGCCGAAAGGGCCGCACCCACCAGGGCGGCCAGGAGCACCCTGGGGAGCCGGATGTGCCAGAGGATGGTGTGGACCATGGCATTTTTCTCAGAACCCTCCATGAGCGATTTGAATACCTGGCTTACATTAATGTGGGTGGACCCCATGCAGATCCCGAGAAAAACGGCCGCTATGAAGAGGGCGCTGAGGAGGAGTGAAACGCGTAAAAGACGCCGCAGGAGTTGGGGAGAGGTACGGGTCACGACGTCTCCCCAAAGAGTTCGGGATGGATGAGCCGGGCGAGCCGTTCCAGGGCATCCACCAGCCGGGGGCTGGCCCGGTCGAATAAATTGGATTCCACCACAAAGAGGTTGTTCTTTTGAACCGCTGGAAGGTGGGACCATTTGCTCCAGCTGTTTTTGATCCGCTGGAAATGCTCCCCCCTGGCCATGGAGGTAATGATGAGCACGTCGGGCGCCAGGGCCAAGACCTGTTCCCGACTGAATCGGGGATAGGCCGTTGGACCCTCGGCAATATTTTCGCCGCCGGCCATAACGATCAATTGGTGAATGAATGTGGGGGTTCCCACTGAAACAATGGGGGTAATGCCGATCTGAAAAAACACCCGGGGACGGTAGGTTGTGGTGGCCACCCTTGATGTTACCGCTTTAATCCGGGAACGCATCCGGGAGACAATCGTCTTTGCCTGGTCCGCGGCATTGAGGATTTCTCCGATGGCGAGAAGGGTGTCCATGACTGCGCTCAGATCTCTGGGGTCCACCACGTAGACCGGGATGTTCAAGGCCTGCAGCCGATGGATGACCGCTTTTGGATTCCCGTCTTTGGTCCCCAAACACAAATCCGGCTTCAGGGCCACTATCTTTTCCAGGTCCAGGCTTATGTAGGACCCCACCGACGGAAGGTGGTCTGCCTGAGGCGGAAAATCGCTGAACCGGGTCACGCCCACCAGGCAATCTTCCCGGTGTAAGGCAAAGATGCTCTCTGTGATGCTGGGGGCCAATGCCACCACCCGCTTGGGCCTATCCGGCAATATCACCTGGCGTCCGAGTTGATCGGTCAGTTCTCTGGCCTGGGTGTGAATCCCGCATAGGTGCAGCAGGATGGCCATGATCAAGCCTGTGAACAAAACATGCTTTCGCCTCATTTCAGTGCCGCCTCCGGCCTCAAAAGGACCAGTTTATTCGAAACAAGAAACTATTTCAACCACTTAGGGTTTGGGGAATTCAGGTCCCCGAGTGCCGCTCGTAACGCGACAGAAATCGCTGTTTACCCTGCGAATTGGGGGGGATTCAATTCGAGAGTCTACTATGTGGGATCGGAACCGTTTAGGCCTCTGAAACGGGGTTACAGGTCATGAGGGGGTCGTTATTTCAACATGTTAGAGTCTTAGATTGAAACTTCTATGCAAAAAGCCAAGGTGTTTTGTTGAGGTTAACGTCTTTGAATCATTAGCGATAAAAATGTCAGGTGTCAGGTTTCGGGTGTCAGGGTTTATTGTTTGCTGAAACCTGAAACCTGAATACTGGCCACTGATTTGGTTGCGGCCGTAGGCCTGCATTAGGGTAATACGTGGAATCGCGTTTTTCAATCGGTACTTGGGGTTTTTTAATCCTGCGGTCGGTTTTTGCAATAAAAATCGTACCCACCCTCCGGACTCTCTCACTTTTTGCTTGCATTTCATGATGTTATTGTTTATAAAGCCTCAATTGATGTACGATGATTTACATGCGAGTGCGTGGAAGGATAGCCCTATTGAGCTGGATACATGCAGGGTGGGTCATATATCAATTCCAAATGTGTTGATGTTTTGAGTAGAATCCGATTCCCTTAAGGCTTTACTATTTTTTTTCCTGGTACCCATTGCTTTTCTAATTTTTGAAGAAGATTATGATGAGGCATCCTGAAGGGTAGGTACTTTACTTCGGATGCCTTGTTTTCTTTGGACACTCAGACCATGAAAGCGTTTTTGGTTCGTATCAAAGATAAGCCCGCGCAAGAGATAACGGCTGAGCGACTGTCGGCGCGGGAGGCGCTTCAGTCTCTACAGGTGGGGGGCCTGGATCGTGTGGCGGCGGTTCGCGTGAACGGCGTGCCCTGTGATCTCTCCTGCGATCTGGGAAATGAGGCCACGCTTGAACCGATTTATGTGCACACCGAAGAAGGCCTCGGGATCTTGAGACACAGCACCGCGCATGTGATGGCCATGGCCGTAAAAGAACTTTTTCCAGGGATAAAGGTGACCATCGGACCGGCCATAGAAAACGGGTTCTACTATGATTTCGACTACGAGCGGCCCTTGAAAGAAGATGACCTGCCCGCCATAGAAGAGAAAATGGAAGAGATCGTGGAGGCGGATCTCCCCTTTACCCGACAAGAGATGTCCAGCCAGGAGGCGATCGGTTTTTTCAGTGATCAGGGAGAGACCTACAAGGTGGAACTGATACAGGATCTGGGGGCGGAATCGGTTTCTCTGTATTCCCAAGGGAGCTTCACTGATTTGTGTCGCGGTCCTCATATTCCGTCGACCGGGATGATCAAGGCCTTTCACCTGACCCATGTGGCCGGCGCCTATTGGCGGGGCGATGAAAACCGGCCCATGTTGAGTCGGGTCTACGGGGTGGCCTTTTCAGATCCCAAAAACCTCAAAAAGCACCTCCGTCAGCTGGAGGAGGCCCAAAAGAGAAACCATGTGAAATTGGGACCCCAACTGGGCCTTTTCAATACCTATGAGGAGATCGGGGCGGGCATGATCGTGTGGCACCCCAAAGGGGCCATGCTGCGCCACGTGCTGGAGACCTTTGAGGTGCAGGAACATCTCAAGCGGGGATATGAACTGGCCCGGGGGCCGCAGCTGTTGAAGACGGAATTGTGGAAGAAGTCGGGCCATTTTGAAAACTACCGTGAAAACATGTACTTTACTGAGGTTGATGAGCAGTCTTACGGCATAAAACCCATGAATTGCCTGGCGCACATGCTCATCTATCGCTCAGAGATCAGAAGCTATCGGGATCTTCCCAAGCGGTATTTTGAATTGGGCACGGTCCACCGGCACGAACGATCCGGGGTTTTGCACGGTCTTTTTCGGGTCAGGGAATTTACCCAGGACGACGCACACATTATCTGCACGCCGGATCAACTGAACGGGGAAATCAAGGGCGTCCTTGATTTTGTAAAGGATATCATGGGGTTTTTTGATTTCGAGTATGATTTGGAGATCTCCACCAGGCCCCGGAAATCCATTGGATCCGATCAGGACTGGGAATTGGCCACGGGCGCGCTCATCAGGGCCATGGAGGATAATCGACTCGAATATGACATGAACGAGGGTGACGGGGCCTTCTACGGCCCCAAAATAGATGTGAAGCTCAAAGATGCCCTGGGGCGGAGCTGGCAGTGCGCCACCATCCAGTGTGACTTCACCCTTCCGGACAAGTTTGACCTGACCTATGTGGACAAGGACGGGGAGCGGCACCGGCCGGTCATGATTCACCGGGTGATATTGGGGGCCGTCGAACGCTTTATCGGTGTGCTCATTGAACACTACGCAGGGGCCTTCCCCACCTGGCTGGCTCCTGTTCAGGCCGTTGTCCTCACGGTGACGGACCGGAACATCCCCTTTGCACAGAACGTCACCAAGGGACTGGAAGATGCGGATGTCCGGGTTGAGGGGGATTTCAGGAACGAAAAGCTGGGATTCAAAGTGAGAGAGGCCCAGGTTCAAAAGATTCCCTATATGGTCATTATCGGGGATAAGGAGTGTGAGAATAATCAGGTGACACCGCGGTTGAAAAATGGTCAGAACCTTTCGCCCATGCCTGTGAAAGAGCTTATTGACCGCATCAAAGATGAATGTGAGCAAAGGAGGTAACAGCCATAGCCAAAAAAACTGATGATGTCAGGGTAAACGAACGGATCCGTGCCAATACCATTCGGCTCATTTCTGCCGAGGGGAAACAACTCGGCATTGTTCCCCTTCATGAGGCCCTGAATGTGTCCAGGGAAGTCGGCCTGGATCTCGTGGAGGTGGCTCCCAATTCGGATCCCCCGGTTTGCCGAGTGATGGACTATGGAAAGTTCAGGTACGAGGCCCAGAAAAAGGCGCAGGAAGCACGGAAAAAAAGCAAAGGGGGGCAACTCAAGGAGATTAAACTTCGGCCCCACACCGAGGAGCATGACTTGGGATTTAAGCTCAAAAACCTGAGGAAATTTCTGGATAAGAAAAACAAAGTAAAGGTCACCGTTTTTTTCAGGGGTCGAGAAATGGCCTACACGGACGCGGGTGTGGCGATGCTCAACCGGGTAGCCGAAGAGGTCAAGGAGGTGGGGAGCATGGAACAGGCGCCCACCCGGGAGGCCAGAAACAGGATGACCATGGTAATTGTGCCGAGATAAGAGGCCCGGAGCTGACATCCGGTTGGGGTTGGAGGGGGACGCCTTTTGAAGAACCCTGTAGCAAGCTACAGGGAATCTCCCAAATGTAAGGAGTTTTTACCTTTTTTATTTCAAGATCGGGGGGGGGGAAATCCTGATACTGTGCAGGACAGTTCCAGGTGCGCGGCTTTTGCTTGTTCAAAGGGCGAAAAGAGGTGTGGTGTACGAGAATTCGGGAAGCACAACAAATCAGTAAGGGAGGTCATTGATGCCCAAGATCAAAACAAACCGTGGCGCGGCAAAGCGCTTTAAGACCACGGGCTCAGGTAAAATCGTGAGAAATAAGGCATTTGCAAACCATATTCTCACCAAGAAAAGCACCAAAAGAAAGCGGAATCTGCGAAAAGCGGGGCTGGTGGACGCCACCAACCTCAAACAGGTGAGCCAGCTGATTCCTTATGGATAGTGCAATAAAAAATAAACCATATTGAGAGGGTATAATGTCAAGGGTGAAAAGAGGCTTCAAAGCCAGAAGAAGAAGAAATAAGGTGCTGAAGGCGGCCAAAGGGTATCGCGGGGGGCTCAGCAAGCAGTTCCGGACAGCGCAGACCGCTGTCACCAGGGCCGGCATGTATGCCTACCGGGACCGGAGGACCCGCAAACGAGAGTTTCGGAAACTCTGGATCGTACGGATCAATGCGGCAGCGAGGGAAAACGGCCTCTCCTACAGCCGTCTGATGGGCGGACTGCAGAAGGTGGGGGTTGCGTTGGACAGAAAGGTTCTGGCCGACATGGCCGTTAATGATCCGGCCGGCTTCTCTCGGTTGGCTGAAATGGCCCGGGCGTAAGGGAACCGGTTTATGGCATAGACGGATGAAAGAGCGACTTCTTGCGCTGGAAAAAGCGGCATCGGCAGAAATCGAGGAAATTGAGGATCCTTCGGAGCTCGAGAAATTCAGGATCAGGTACCTGGGTAAGAAAGGTGAGCTGACAATACTGATGAAGGACGTGGGCGGGCTGCCCCCTCCCCAACGTCCTGAAATGGGAAAACTCGCCAACCGCATCAAGGGCAATCTAACCTCTCGCATTAATCAAGCCAAAAAAACCCTTGCCTCGGGAAGGGACCGCCAAAAAGGGTTTTTGGATGTAACCCTGCCGGGGAGGGAACCCCGGCGGGGACATCTGCATCCCATCACCTCTGTGATAAAAGAGGTCTGCCAGATCTTTTCAAAGATGGGCTTCAGGGTGGTAAAGGGTCCCAATGTGGAGTTGGACTACTACAATTTTGAAGCCCTCAATATCCCCAAGGATCATCCGGCAAGGGATATGCAGGATACCTTTTACATTTCTGATAATGTGGTGCTGAGGACCCACACCTCTCCCATGCAGGTCCGGGTCATGGAGACCCATCTCCCCCCGGTGAGTGTCATCGCCCCTGGAAAGGTCTACAGGCGGGACTCCGATGTGTCTCATACCCCCATGTTCCACCAGGTGGAAGGCCTCCTGGTGGACAAAGGGGTGACATTCGGCGATTTAAAAGGAACCCTGTCCGGTTTTGTCCATCAGATGTTCGGAAAGGAGACCCGATTACGGTTCAGGCCCAGCTTTTTCCCGTTCACGGAACCCAGTGCAGAGGTGGATATCGTCTGTGTGATATGCGGGGGCAAAGGATGTCGAACCTGTTCCCACACAGGGTGGTTGGAAATTTTGGGTTCAGGCATGGTAGACCCGGCGGTGTATCGATTTGTGGAGTATGACGCCGATGTCTATTCCGGATTCGCCTTCGGCATGGGAATCGAGCGCATCGCCATGCTGAAGTACGGAATCGATGATATCCAGCTTTTTTTTAAAAACGAGATGAGATTCTTACGGCAGTTTTAGAACATCGGGGCAAAGACAGGATCAAGCATGAAAGTCAGTCTCAACTGGTTGAGAGAATATGTCCATGTAAAGATGCCTCCCCAAGAGCTCGCCCATCTGCTTACCATGGCCGGGTTGGAGGTGGAGGGGATGGAACCGGTCTGCCGGTCCCTGGAAAAGATCGTGGCGGCCAAGGTGCTGTCTGTGAAGCCTCACCCCGATGCAGATCATCTCTCTGTGTGTGAGGTGGATACGGGAGAGGAGACCACGGAGGTGGTATGCGGCGCGTCCAATGTGGCGGAAGGGGTCCTGACGCCCATGGCCAAAATTGGCGGACGTCTCCCAGGCGGTCGGATGATGAAAGAGGTCCGCATCAAGGGCGTGGTTTCCAAGGGGATGCTTTTGGCCGAGGACGAGTTGGGGCTGACCGATGATCACAGCGGGATAATGGTGTTGCCCCCCGGGACCCCGGTGGGGGCCCCGGTCTCATCGGTCCTGGCCCTTCCCGACTGGGTGCTGGACGTGAGCATCACCCCCAACCGTCCGGATTGTGCCAGCGTGATCGGTATCGCAAGGGAGATTGCCGCGGGGACCGGAGCGATTCTGAACCGGCCAAAGATCACGCTGCGGGAGTCCGGCCCTCCCATAGAAGAATTGACCGGGGTGACCATCCAGGACCCTGCGGGGTGTCCCAGATATGCGGCAGGGATCATTCAGAATGTGGAGCAGGGAAGGGCCCCGTTCTGGATGAGATACCGCCTGTATCACTCAGGGGTCAGGAGCATCAACAACCTGGTGGATGTGACCAACTATGTCATGCTGGAGATGGGACAACCGCTTCACGCCTTTGACTACCATCGACTGAGAGAGAACAGAATCGAGGTGAGGAGGGCCAGGCCGGGGGAGATGTTTACCACCCTGGACGGAGAGTCCAGGCGCCTGACCCCCGAAACCCTGATGATCTGTGACGGGGAGCGGGCCGTGGGCCTGGCGGGCATCATGGGAGGGCTCAACTCCGAAATCTTTGCCCGGACCCGGGATGTGCTGCTGGAGAGCGCCTTTTTTGATCCCATAACCATCAGACGGGCTTCCAAACAGCTGGGCCTGTCCACCGAGGCGTCTTACCGGTTTGAGCGAGGGACGGATGTGGAAGGGGTTGTGGAGGCCCTTAGACGTGCCTTGTCCCTGATGTCTGACCTGGGAGGGGGTACGGTGGCTACGGGAATGGTGGACAACTACTCCAAGGTCCTTTCCCCTGAGGTGATCCGCTTTCGACCCAGTGAGGCCAATCGGATCCTGGGGACAGAGTTGACAAAAGGGGTCATGACAGGCTATCTGCAAGCCCTGGAGATGCAGGTGGAGGATGTTGCCGAGGACGAATTGCGGGTCGTCCCCCCATTGTTCAGGGTTGATCTTGGGCGGGAAGTGGATCTGGTGGAAGAGGTGGCCCGTATGGACGGGTTTGACAAAATTCCGGTGACCTCTCCCAGGATCAGGCCCAGTGGGGAAAGGGACGCCCCGGAACTCATTTTACGGGAGGCCGTGAGGTCCATCATGGTGGGCATGGGTTTCAGTGAAGTCATCACCTACAGCTTTATCTCCCCTGAGTCGGCCGACATACTAAATGCGCCCTCCCAGAGTGATCTCAGGGCATTTACCCCATTGCTGAACCCGCTTACCGTGGACCAGTCCGTGCTCAGGACTTCGCTGCTTCCCGGATTGCTGGCAACGGTGCGAACCAACCGGTTTCAGGGCGAAAAGGACCTCAGGCTTTTCGAATGGGGAAAGGTCTTTACCCACCAAGAAGCCGAGCGCCAACCCCATGAACGCAATTGCCTGGCAGGGGTCATCACCGGAGCGGCCCAACAAAAGCGATGGTACAATACCGAGCGGATGGTGGATTTTTATGACATGAAGGGGGCGGTAGAGGCGCTTTTAAAGGGGATGGCTATTGAAGAGGTCCGATTTGAGAAGGGCAATGGGTTCCCCGGGTATGAGCCCGAATTTTCGGGCGGCATTTACGCCTCGGACACCCGCATCGGGCAGGTGGGTGCGGCCTCTTCAAGGGTAAAGTCCCCCTATGACCTGAAGGGAGAACAGGTCTTCCTTTTTGAGTTGGATATTGAACGCCTTTTACCGGCAAT
>JAIPDZ010000309.1 GCA_021737425.1 Deltaproteobacteria bacterium | reverse complement strand
CCACCATCAGATGGCGGGACGCAAGGCCGATGGACATGCCATAATCCACCGCCATTCGAATGATGGTGTCCACGCCGTCGATATAGAGCCAATAGGCCACCAGGAACAACAAAATGGTTTTTAAATGGCGGACTTCTTTGAAGGTAGCTTTCAATTGACGGAATCCGGCGATGCCGGGGTGCGGGGTGGAGCCCTGGAAAGGGGGTTCTTTTACAAAAAGGAAAAGCGGGATGGAGAAAAGGGCCCACCAGACGCCCACGGTCAGAAAAGAAAACCGTACGGCCTCCCCAGGTCCTGAGAAGCCGAAGGTATCCGGGCGCAGGGTCATCCAGATGTTGACGGCAAAGAGGATCCCGCCACCCAAATAGCCGAGAGAAAACCCCAGGGCCGAGACAAAATCCACCCGGTCCTCAGGGGCCACAACGGTGATCAAGGCATCATAAAAGATATTCCCGCCGGTAAACCCCACATTGGCCAAGACATACAACAAGACGGCCATGGGCCAATTGCCCTTGGAAACCAGATAGAGGGAGGCGGTCATCACCACGCCGAGAAAAGCAAAGAACAGGAGAAATTTTTTTCTGGCGGTCCCCCGGTCCGCAATGGCCCCCAGCAGGGGGGCAAAAAGGGCCACGCTCACGCCCGCAACGGAGTTTGCGATTCCGAGCCGGGCCGTACTCACCGTGGTATCGAACCCCACGCTCCAGAACTGCTTGAAAAAGACGGGGAAGAACCCCGCCATGACCGTGGTGGCAAAAGCGGAATTGGCCCAATCGTACAGGGCCCATGCCACCACGCCCCTTTTGGTATCGGATCGCATTTTGGGTTTTTTGCGGTTCCGGCTTGATTAGATTCTTAGATTGAAACTTCTATGCATAAAGCGAAGATGTTTTGTTGAGGTTAACGCCTTTGAATCATTAGCGATAAAGGTGTCAGGTTTCGGGTGTCAGGGTTTATTGTTTGCTGAAACCTGAAACCTGTCGAAGATCCCGCCTTGCGGGGAACACTGGCCACTGATTTGGTTGCGGCCGACAGGCCTGCATCAGGTACGCGGTGTGTGGGGCGTCCCTTAGGGAAACGGCTGCTTTAGGGGATCTGGTCACAAGGAAGCATCCATTTTGGGGCCGTGGCCGGGGGCAGTTGTATTACTTGAGTCCGAACAGGTTTTTGACGGCGCGCCACCCCATCTTCCGCCGGATAATGCCCAGCTGGTCCTGGAGAGGGAGTTCCTTGGGACAAACGTCTTCGCAGCCCAAGAGTCCCATACACCCGAAGATCCCCTCATCCGTGCCGATGACCTCAAAATAGTCCTTGTCCGCGCGTTCATCCCTGGGGTCCAGCATAAACCGGGCAATGCGGTTGACGGTCACGGCGCCCAGGAAGTCCTCCCGCATGTTGGCGGTGCCGCAGGCCGCCACACAACACCCGCACTCCACGCACCGCTCCAGCTCATAAATCTCTTCGGCCAGGGCATTGTCCATGCGTTCCTCCCGGGCATCGGGGTCCAGGGTCTTACGGGTATGGATCCAGGAGCCGATCTTCTCATTGGTGGCTCGAAACCAGGTCCCGGTGTCCACGGAGAGATCCCCGATCAGTTTGAATACCGGCAGGGGCATAAGGGTGATTTCATCCGGCAGATCCCGGGTGAGGGTCTTGCAGGCCAGACCGGGCCGGCCGTTGATGACCATGGCGCACGAACCGCATATGCCGGCCCGGCAACAAAAATCGAATTGAAGCGAGGGATCCTTCTCTTCCCTGATCTGGGTGAGGGCGATGAACAGGGTCATGCTGTCCGTCTCTTCCAGCACAAAGACATCCGTATGGGGAGTGGAGTGGGGATCTTGGGGATTGTATCTAAAGATATTGAATCTGAGTCTTCTGCTCATATGTCATGCTCCTGTCACGTCTCATCACGGCTGATCACCTGGGTGGCCCCGTATCCACGGCTCCCGGGAGGGAGTTCTTCCACCTGGGATGCGGGTTCATAGTTCAGGGTGGGGAGGTCGTCCCCCTCCTTCCAGGTGGCCAAGGTGCGGTTGAGCCAATCCCGATCATTGCGGGCCTCATAGTCCAAGCGGGCATGGCATCCCCGGCTCTCGGTACGCATGAGGGCCCCATAGGCCACGCACAGGGCCAGGCGGACCATCCCATTGATTTTCAAGGCCACACTCAGTTCCGGATTGGCCCCCAGGCCGTTGGACCTGAGGCCCACCTTTTGGGCCCGGCCGTAAATCCCCTGCAGGTTTTCCACTGCCTTTTGAAGCCCGTCATGATCGCGGAAGATCCCCACCCGCTCCATGAGCTCCTCCTGCATGGCATTGCGGACCTCGTAGACATTCTCTTGTCCGTCTTTGCAGCCCGCCAACCGGTCCATGCGTTCCTGTTCCCTTTTGAGATTGGCCCTGATAAGGCCTGTATCAAATTGCACGTCATGCCCGTTAACGAATTCCGCAATTTTTTTGCCCACAATCCGGCCCGCCACCACGGTTTCGGCCAGGGAGTTTCCGCCCAGCCGGTTGAACCCGTGCAGGTCCCAGCAGGCGGCCTCGCCCGCACAAAAGAGTCCTGTGAGTCCGTAGGCGGCCCCGTCCTTGTCGGTCCTGACCCCTGCCATGGTGTAGTGCTGGGCCGGTCTGACCGGAATGAGCTGGGTGAGAGGGTCGATTCCCAGGAAATTGTGGCAGATCTCGTCCACTTCCCTCAGTTTGGTCTTGATATGCTTTTCCCCCAGGTGACGAATATCCAGCCAGAGGTGATCGCCGTAATCGCTCTTCACCCCCAGTCCCTTTCGAATATGGTGGGTCATCCACCGGGACACCACGTCCCGGGAGGCCAACTCCGCCTTCTCCGGCTCATATTCGTTCATGAACCGATGCTCGTTGACATCCAGCAGGGTCCCGCCGTCCCCCCTGCACCCCTCGGTCACCAGGATATGGGTGGGCACGATGCCGGTGGGATGAAACTGAATGGCTTCCGGATTGCCGATGGGGACTACTCCGGTATCTAAGGCGATAATGGCCCCGCCCCCCTCGTTGATGACCGCATTGGTGGTCTCCCGGTAGATTCGACCATACCCGCCGGTGGCAATGAGCGTGGCCTTGGCGAGATACGCCTTGAGCCGTCCGGTGCTCAGGCACCTGGCAATGACGCCCATGCAGGTCCGGCCGTCGTGGATCAGGGACACGGCCTCCATTCGATCGTGGACCTTGACCCCCAGTTCCACCACCTTGTTGTCCATGGTATATAATAAGGTATGACCGGTCCCGTCCGAGGTATAGCAGGTCCGCCATTTGGCCGTGCCCCCAAAGGAGCGGGCCGTGATCAGACCCTCCTTTTCCTTGGCCTCCACCTTTTCGTATTTCTCTCCTCCCTTGAAATAGGTGGATTTTCCCGGCACCACCCGGTTCCAGGGAATCCCCCAGAAGGCCATCTCCCGTACCGCCTTGGGCGCGGTCTCCGCAAACAGCCGGGCCACCTCCTGATCGCACCCCCAGTCAGAGCCCTTGACCGTATCTTCAAAATGCACATCCGGGTTGTCTCCCTCGCCCATGACCGAATTCCCCAAGGAGGCCTGCATTCCCCCCTGGGCCGCGGAGGAGTGAGAACGCCTAGGCGGAACAATGCTCAGACAGATGGCCTGGTGCCCGGCTGCAGCCGCCTCCACTGCCACCCGTTCACCGGCCAGCCCGGCCCCAATGCACAGAATATCCGTAACTTCAATATCCACCGGTTGTTCCCCTGTTTGATTTTTGAGGTTGATTGATCGTTGCGGTGTCCCCGCCCCTCGAGGGGGCGGACCCTCCGGCTTTGGCGGCGGTCAACGTCTTACTCCACATCAATGAATCGAAAGGGTCATGAATCGGACAATGGTGATCAGCCCGATCAGGATAAATATTCCAGTGAGGATCTTTTCAATCTTCTTGCCCCCTTTTCGATTCCGTCGTTTGATGAATCCCCATTTCACCCCGATGCGATAAAACCCGATGCCCACATGCAGCTCCACCATGGGGAGCAGAATCAGGTAGAAGACCAGCCAGAACCCCCCCTGGATCCGGGCCGCGCTCTTGGCCGCGGTGATGGGAAGATCCGTAAGGACGGTCCACATATGGATGGATCCCATAATCAGGATGATCATGGCGGTCACCACCTGGACCAGCCAGAGCCAGGTGTCGGCGTGATGAAGCATCCGGCTGTGTTTCCATATGGTGGATTGCTGCTCCGCCCGGAATGGGACCTTGCGGGCGGCCAAAAGGAAGTGGAGCAGGAAGGTGAACCCGATGATGGGCCCTCCCACCTGGGCCATGTAGGTGGCCTCAAAAAAATAGGCCAGCGTATTCATGGCGTCTGCGCCCAGATTAACACTGGCCACCAGCACCATGTGGCTCCACATAAACAGGATCAGGCCGGCCCCGGTGAGCATCTGGAGCCAGTCAAAAAAGGCCGAAGTGGTACGGGATGAACGAACGTAAATGGTGGTGTCTATGGCCATATTGGGTCTCCCGGGTCGGCGATTGGTGTTTCGGGGAATCAGACCCGGACGCCTTGAAAATGTTCAGCGGGCCCATTCCCCTCAACTGCAGAATCCCATTTTATCACAGCGAATCGAAAAGGGATAGTAGTGTCTTGTCCAGGCGCTTGTCAAGGGGAAAGCCGTGACAGCGCCTCGGTTGCGGCATCCTTCATGGGGGCCCAGGCGGAGCAAATTGGTGAAAAGGGCTTTTTTTCCTTGACAGGAAAATACTATTTCTCTATAGGTTTCAGCCATAAACCATAACCCATGGGGCCCAAATAGCTGGAGCCGTGAAATGAGCCTGAAACACCTCCTGTCAGACAAAAGATCCAAGATCATCAAGAAATGGCGAGATGCGATCATCGCCTCCTATCCCAAGGACAGCCGGGGATTCCTGAAGAGAGAGAAGAGTCAATTCGCCAACCCTGTCGGCAATATCATCGGACAAGAGATCGAAGCCTTGTATGATGAAGTGATCAAAGGAGAAGATACCGACAAGA
>JAIPDZ010000018.1 GCA_021737425.1 Deltaproteobacteria bacterium | reverse complement strand
ACCACCCGTTCGCTCAGGTGGCCCACCATCTCATCGGTCATGACCAGCACCGGAATACGGTAGGTTTCGCTCAGGTTAAAGGCCTCAATGGTCTGATAAAAGATCTCCTGGGGGGACGCCGGGGCCAATGCCACGATCTCGTAGTGGCCGTGAGAGCCCCATCGCGCCTGCATCATATCCCCCTGGGCCCCCTGGGTGGGAAGCCCGGTGGAAGGGCCTGCCCGTTGAACGTTGACCAGCACACAAGGCGTTTCCGTGCACAGGGCCAATCCCAGGTTTTCCATCATCAGACTGAATCCGGGGCCCGAGGTGGCGGTCATGCTCTTGGCCCCTGCACATGAGGCCCCCACCACCGCACCCATGGCCCCGATCTCATCCTCCATCTGGATAAAGGTCCCGCCCACGTCAGTGAGCCGGGCCGCCATGCGTTCGGCCACCTCCGTGGCAGGAGTAATGGGATATCCGGCGAAAAACCGGCACCCCGCTGCCAGGGCCCCTTCGGCGCAGGCCACATCCCCGGTCATAAAATGCTCGCCTGTCAGCACTGCGGGTCGCATGCCGTCTCCATCGATAGCCATTTACAGGGGATCTCTCGTGTAAGCATTAGGATAGACCGTCAAGGGGCCTCATTGGGTGGGACCTCCTCGGAAAATATGGCGAATTCAGGGCATATAATTTCACAATAATGGCAGTTGACACAATCATCCGGCTTTTTCACACTGGGCGGATGATACCCTTTGCTGTTGAACTCCTTGGAAAATTCCAACACATCCCGGGGGCAGAATTCAATACAATACCCACACCCTTTGCACCGGTCCTCCAGAATATGAACCACTCCGGTGGCAACCTGGATATCCTGCGCATCAAATGGAACCCGCCAGAACACTGTAGACCCTCTCTCATCAATCCATACAAAGGTTATGATTCGTTACATAAAACGTACGAAGTATACGCCCTTCGGTACGCATGTCAAGGGAAAAAGCCGAAGCCCGACACCAACCCTAAAGACACCGACCGGTTTTCCAGGGGGGTATCTCACCTTGAGGGGAGCGGTCAGGGCCAGGGCTCGAGCGTTCAAGGTACAAGGGAGAACGCACAGAGGGCATGTGTTGGGCCCGGCCCAGGGGGAAAAAAACCGTACCCCCCTGCCTACGGCCCTGTTGTGGGGCTGGCGTTTTTGTGGAATGAGGCATACAGGACCGGAATGAGGCCCAGGGTGATAAGGGTGGATCCGGCCAGTCCGCCGATGACCGCGCGGGCCAGGGGGGCCTGGGCGTCGGCCCCCTCGCCGATGCCCAGGGCCAGGGGAAGCAGACCCAGGATGGTGGTCAGGGTGGTCATGAGGATGGGCCGAAGCCTTCGCCGCCCGGCCTCCACCACGGCGTCTCGTACGGTCATGCCGCTCTGATAGAGGCGACCGGCCTGGTCCACCAGCAAAATGGCGTTATTGACCGCGATGCCGCCCAGCATGATGCATCCGATATAGGACTGAACATTGAGGGTGGTATGGGTCAAAAACAGGGTTACCAGCACCCCCACAGCGGCCACAGGTACGGAAAACATGACCACTAAGGGGTTTACGAGGGACTCGTATTCACAGGCCAGGACCATGTACACCAGGATCAGGGCCAGACCCAGGGCCATGATTAGTTCGTTAAAGGCCTTTTTCTGCTCCTCAAAGGTCCCGGTCACCAGCAGTTCGTACCCCACAGGACGGGGAATCCCTTCCAAAAGGGCCTGAATATCCAGGGCCACGGATCCCGCGTCCCGGCCGGCCACATTGGCGGTAAGGGTCACGGTCCGCTGCTGATCCTTTCGATCAATCACCACCGGTCCTTTCCCGGCCCGGGCCGCCACCACGTTGCGCAGGGCCACGGACTCCCCGGACGGGGTGGTCAAGGTCAAGTCCAGGATCTCCTCCAGCGACCGCTTTTCCGCATCCTCTAATTGGACCAGGATTCGATAGGAGTTGCCATGGGTGCGGTATTCTCCGGCCCGGGAGCCGGCCACCGCTGTCTCCAGCACCTCGGTCACATGGCGGACCGAAAGGCCCAGATCGGCAATCTTGTCCCTATCCACCTGAATCCGAAATTCGGGCACCCCGGTCTCCCGGTCCGCATCCACATCCGTCACGCCGGGCACCTGGGTCACCATGGAGGCCACCTGTTGGGCCAGGGCCTCCAGCCGCTCCAAATCAAATCCCCGAATCTCGAGGGTCAACCCTTCGTCCCCCCCCAGGAGACGGTCCAGCAGAAACTGTCCCTGGGGGGCCCGGATCCGGATCTCCATGCCCGGGATCCTGCCGGTGAGCTTGTTCCGGAGCGCCTGGGCGATTTCGGTGTTGGACCGTTCCCGCCGGGCTGAAGGGAGAAGGGCCAGGTTCATCCGGCCCATGGCCGTGGCATCCGGCCGCCATCCGGCTGCGCCCACGCTCACCACTGAGGATACCGTCTCCGGCACCTCTCTCCGGACCATGGCCTCCATCTGCCGGGTCTGCTGATCCACCAGTTCCAGGCGCGTGCCCACCGCCATTTCACCGGTGATCCGGACTTCACCCTCATCACTGGGCGGCAGGAACTCACTCCCGATCAGGGGAAGCAGCAGAAGACTCCCCCCCAGGGCCGCGGCGGCCAGGACCACGGTGAAGACCCGGTGATTCAGGACCCAGCCCAGGAAATCCCCGTACATATTGGTAAGGGCATTAAAAAAGGCCTCCGCAGCAGATCCCAGTCGCCCGGTCCAGCCCCCCTTGCCGCGATCCCCGTCCTCGGAGTCCAAAAAGCGGGACGCGAGCATGGGCACCAGGCTGAGGGAAACCATTAAAGAGCACATAAGGGAAAAGATGATCACGTAGGCCAGTTCCTTGAACAGGATCCCGGAGATCCCCCGGACAAAAACCAGGGGAAGAAAAATGACCAGGGTGGTTAGGGTGCTGGCAATAATAGCCGGCGCCACCTCCCGGGCCCCTTCCACCGCGGCCGTGGCAGCAGGTTCCTGATTCTGTTCCCGCCGCCTGAAAATGTTCTCCAGGACCACGATGGCCCCGTCTACCATCATGCCCACGCCCAGGGCCAGTCCTCCCAGGGTCATGAGGTTTAAGGTGAAGCCGCCCAGGTAAATGAGGGAGAATGTGGCAATCATGGATATGGGAATGGCCAGGAAGATCACCAGAGTGCTGCGCACCCTTCTCAGGAACAACAGGAGCACCAGGATGGCCAGCCCCCCTCCGTAGAGTACGGAGCGGGCCACATTGGCAATGGAGCGCTCAATAAAATTGCCCTGGTTGATGACCGGCACCACGTGGATCTGGGGATAGGCCCGGTTGACCGCATCGATCTCCTTCAAGACGCGTCTGGAGACCTCCACCGTATTGGCATTGGCCTGCTTGCGGATGGCCACCCGTAATCCCCGCTCTCCGTTTACCCGGACCAGGCGGGTCAGTTTCTGGTAGGTGTCTCTCACCCGGGCGATCTGGCCCAGGGTCACCGGGGCCCGGTCCCGCGAGGTGAGGACCGTGTTACGGATCTGGTCCAGATCCCTGAATTCAGCCGGGGCCCGAAGGGTCACTTCATACCGGCCTTCCTCGATCTTGCCTGCGGGCAGGTCCAGATTGGCATCCCGGATGGCCTCCAGGATACGGTCCATGGGAAGGGCCAGGGCCCGCATCCGGTCGGGGTCCAGTTCAATACGGATCTCCCGCTCAAAACCGCCCCACAGGTCCACCTGGGCCACGCCGGGTATGCGCGCGAACCGATACCGGACCTGGTCTTCGATCAACTGGGTCAGTTCCACAGGGTCCAGGGTGCTGGAGATCCCCAAAAGGACCACCGGAAAGCTGGCGATGTCAAACTTGCGGATCCGGGGGCGGACCACGTCGTCAGGCAACTCGTTGATCTCGTCTTCCAGCTTGCTCTGCACGTCCATGGCCGCAGTGTCGATATCCGTCCCCCACACAAATCGGACCTGAACACTGCTGTTCCCTTCCGAAGACTGGGAGGTCATCTCCTCCACGCCCGGGACGGTGGCGATAATCTCCTCCACGATCTGGGTGACCAGCCGTTCCATGACCTCGGGGCTGGCCCCTTCGTACTCCGTGCGTACGGTAAGGGTGGGGAGTTCAATACTGGGGAGGAGATCGATGCGGAGTCGGCTCAGGGAAAAGGCCCCGATGATCACCACGATGAGGGTCACCATGGTAATGAAGATGGGCCTGTGAACGCTGAATCCCGGCAGGCTCATGTCCCGTGGGCCTCGCCACCGGTAGAGGGGAGGCTATCTTGCGCAGGAGGGATGGTGACCCTTGATCCGTCATCCACCAGCTGCTGACCCAAAACCACCACCCGGCCGGACAGCCCCTCCCCTTCTACCTGAACCCGGCCGCCCTCACGGATGCCCACCCTTACCCGGCGCCAGGCCACGGTCCGGCCGTCCGGCTTCAGAATGAAAACCCCGTCCTGATCGTTTCGCCGGGTAAGGGCCTGCTCCGGGACCATGGTGGCGTCTTTTACCCGATCCAGCACCACCGTGGCCCGAATGAACATGCCGGGCTTGAGCCGGTGTTTGGGGTTGTTCACCCTCAGTTCCACCTTTGCCTGCCGGGTATTCTGGCGAAATACAGGAGAGATGCGATGGATACGGGCCCTAAACCGCTCCCCTGAATAGGCATCCGTAACCAAAGACGCTTCTTGACCTGGTTTGAGTTGCACATAGTCTTTTTCGGTAACAAAGATGACCGCCAGCACGGGATCCAACTGGACCACCGATATGAGGGGATCGTTGGCCGAGACGGTTTCGCCTTCATCCACATAGCGGTCCCCCACCACCCGGTGGCCGCCCCCGTTGGCCCAATTGGCCGCCACCCGGGTATAGCCCAGGCGAATCTGGGCCGTCTTGAGCGCGGCCTCGGCCCGACTCACCTGGGCCCCGGACACCTCCACCTGGGCCTCCTTTCCCAGGTGCTCGGCCTGCACCGTATCGAACTCGGAAACGGACGCCACGTTTCGCCGGCGCAGCTTCTCCATGCGTGTGAGCCTGCGGGCCGCGATTTCCAACGCGCTCTTGGCCTCCACCAGTTTGGCCCTGGCCACCTCCAGTTCGGCCTTGGCCAAATGGACCGCCTGCACAGACTCAGCATCGTCCAGCCAGGCCACGATCTGTCCCCGGGTCACCGAATCGCCCAGATCCACTGCCAGCTTCTCAATGCGGCCGCTGATCTTGGGAGCCACCACCAGTCTGGAAGGGGATTCCAGGGTGCCGCTGAAGGTTCGACGCCATTCCATGGACCCCCTGACAATCTCAGCCACCTCCACCGGGGTCGGACCCCGGCTATCCCGCTTTTGGGCAGGAGCGGTGGACTCTTGTACCCGATCAAAAATCATCCATCCCAGGCCTGCCGCCGCCCCGAGGATCACCGTTAGGGCAATGAGATTCCGGGTCCCTTTTTTCACCTCATATGATCCTTTCCTGCGTTCAGGGTATCGCCTAACTCAGGCTTTTTCTTTGATTCGGTTTTATGGTATTATTTTACAATTTCTAAGGAAGAAAAACCATATATAACGGAGTGGCACGCCTCGGTCAAACCAATACTCCCCAGGATTCAGCGCCTTGGGCTCGTCACCGATTGAAGGGGTTTCAGCGTTTATGGTATAATGAAATTCATGAAATCCGTGACAATTGAAAACTGCGCCTTTGGTACGCTGGTCATCGATGGCATCTCACACCAAGATGACCTCATGATCCTTCCGGACGGTGCCATTATAGCACCCTGGCGACGTCGAAAGGGCCACCAGCTCTCCATGGAGGACCTAAAGGAACTGATCCATGCCTCCCCAGAGGTCGTCATCATGGGCACCGGAATGAGCGGAGGCGTGAAACCGGACCGGGGTCTTGAAACCCAACTGTCCCGCCTGGGCATCCGATTTATGGCAGCCCCCAATCCCGAGGCCGTCCGGACCTTCAATAAACTGGTTCAGGAAAAACGGGTGGGCGCCGGGTTTCATCTGACCTGCTGAGTCCATAACAGACAAGGCCTATCCATTCTCTGAATTATCACAGGCTGTTATCATTATGGGCGAGATACGCCGGGCCAATATCAAACCGGGAGCGCGGGTTATGGTTGTACAGAAGCAGGATCAGCGATCCGGAAAACGGACGGAAGGCATCGTCAAGGATGTCCTCACAAAATCCGCCACTCATCCCCATGGAATCAAGGTCCGTCTGGAAAGCGGCATTGTAGGGCGGGTGAAAAAGCGCATTCCCTGAAGTCCGCTGAACACGAGGAGGAAGATAAACGATGGCAAAGTGTGGACTATGTTCAACGAAAAAAGGAAAGCGATTTTGCGCCCCGTTGGATAAGGTGATTTGCCCTGTATGTTGTGCAGAGAGCAGGGTCCGCAAAATAGACTGCAACCCGGAGTGCAGGTATCTGGAAGGTGAAGCCTTTCAGAAAAAGAAAGAAGAAGAGAAAAAATATGCTCGGCTGATGGGCGAGGTGGGACACGGCCAATTTGATGACATTTTTCAGGAACCGGCCGTAGCGGAAATGGCCTATGATATCGAATCCCTGGTCCTGGCGATGTACGAGAAAAGCGATTTCCAGCTGACCGATCCCCAGGTCCGTGAGGCCTACAGGACCATCTATGAAATCCATTCGGAAAGGAAAGAGGTTGAAACGGACCAATTGGATACTCTGACCCGTAGCCTTTTCGACCAATATGAAACCCGTCGTCCTACCTGGATGGAAGGGCTGGATGAAACCATGATAGGGCAGGTCTACCTCAGGCTCATGATATCCATAAACAAAATGAGCGGCGGGAGGATGGGCAACAAAGGATACCTGAATTACCTCAAGAACAATTTCGACTTGAGTGTTCCGGAGGGAAAATTTGTTATGGAAGATAAGTTCGGGAACAAATCCGTCCGTGACAACCCGCATTACGAATAGGTATTATAAAGGAATTCCCAATGAATGATGATCGTAAAAAAGCCAGATGTAATTCTTGCGGGAATGACGTGCCAGGCTGGTTTTTCCCCATGCCGGATTACGACCTGAGCGATCCGGACCGTGTCAGGGTTAGGCTCTTCGGCAAAATCCTTGATGAGAATTATACGCGCCTGTTAATCGAAAAGACCGATCTCAGCCTTTTGGATGTAACGGCCCTGGACAAAGTCCAAAAGCATCGTCGAATTACAGAGAAGGAGGCAAAAAGACTCAGAAGGCAGAAACTTATCGAGGGCCGCCGTCCAAATCTCTTTGTATCAGCCAAGATCGCAGATATCACAGGCGATAGGGCTCCAAAAGATCGGCACCCTCTCCCCCAACAGAACCCGCCAAATCATCAACAACACCATTTGGGTCTTAGGGGAAACCCTGTAGGGAGATAGGCCACGGTGAACGGATCAACGAACAGGGATCAAAGACGCGTGCGAGGTATAGGAGTAACAGAGGTTCACCTTGCACTATGAAGGCCCCATATACCGTCCCCCCAGTGAGGCGGACAGCCTGCTGATCCAGGCCACGGTGGGGTGCCCCCACAACAAGTGTGCCTTCTGCATGGTCTATAAAAAAGGGCCGCCCTACCGGGTGCGTCCGGTGGCGGACATCCAAAAAGACCTGGATGAGGCCAGGGCCTATTACGGGCCGGAGGTTAAGACGCTCTTTTTCCCGGCGGGCAACACCATGGCCATGCCCACGGATGGGTTGGCCGCCATCTGTGCCCATGCGCACACCCTTTTCCCCCGTCTTCAGAGAATCACCGTGTACGGATCATCCCCTTATATCCACAAAAAGGGCCTGGCCCATCTTATCAGGTTGAAGGAGGCGGGTCTGACCCGCATCCATGTGGGGCTGGAGAGCGGGGATGATCACGTGCTTCAGGCCGTAAAAAAGGGGACCAACGCCCGGGAACAGATGGAGGCCGGAAAGCGGGTGTTGCAGGCGGGGATTGAGCTGAGTGAATATGTCATGATCGGTATCGGCGGAAGGCGGAACTCCCGTGCACATGCCCTCCATACTGCACAGGTCTTGAATGCCATCAATCCGGATTTTATCCGAATCCGCACCTTTCTCCCCAAGGTCAATACGCTCCTTTTGCACCAGATCCGCAAGGGTCGCTTCCAGGTCCTCTCCCCCCATGAAGCGCTTAGGGAAACCAGGGACTTCATGGCGAATCTAACTGTCACCTCCCGAATCGCCAGCGACCATTACACCAATTATGTGGATGTCCACGGCGCCTTGCCCCGGGACCGAAACCGGATGCTGGCCGCCATTGACCATGGGCTTCAGACCCCGGAGCACCGGTTCAGGCCGGTCTATGTGGGGACCCAGTAAGTAAGATGCCCCTTACCTGTGGGGGCCGGACTCAGGGCTTCTCCACAATGCCGCCCTCTTTATTCAGGATAAAGATCTTAAACCCGTGCTTGGCCACCCGGGGCGCCAGCTCATTGAACTCAATGGCCTGGACCTCGTACTTTTCGCCTTTTTTTTTGGCCAGAAGATTCAGGCACTGAAGGGCGTCCTCCTTTTCCATAAAGGTGGGGATAAACGACACCTTTTCGGCCTCGTCATACTGTCCCAGGAACTGCTCATTGCCGCCCGGGTCCTGAACCACGATCCAAACCCAGGGATTCTCTTCGATGGTCTTACTCATGCCGGTCTCCTTTCTTGTCTTGTCGAGGGTGTATAAAAGCACTCAACTCCTCATGCGCAAAGGCCTGATCGATTTCTCCGGACACATTGGCGCGTCTGCGCCGTTTGTGCCGGATGAGATATCCGAGATCCTCCAAAATAGCATAATAAGCCGGGACCATGGACAAAATGAGCATGGTACCGAATCCCAGTCCCCACATGATGGCCGTGGCCAGAGGGGCCCAGAAAATCGATTTACCTCCGATACCGAAAGCCATGGGCGCCAACCCGAATATGGTGGTGAGCGAGGTGAGCATAATGGGCCGCATCCGCACGTGACACGCTCTCACAATGGCCACATACAGCTCCTTGGGATGTTCACGGCGGTAGCGGTTGATAAAATCGATCAGGACCAAGGAATCATTGACCACAATGCCCGCCAAGGTCAACAGCCCGATGAGGGTGACAAAGGTAAGGGGATTATTGCTCACCAAAAGACCCACCATCACCCCCAGGGTGACAAAGGGAATGGTGATCATGATAATGAACGGCTGGGTAAAAGAGTTGAACTGAAGCGATAGGATGAAAAAGATAAAGGCCAGGGCCATCATGGCCGCATATCCCAGCTGCCTCAGGGAGGAGTTGGTCTCTTCCTGAAGCCCCCCGGCAATGAGCCTGGCGCCGGGGAAATCGGCGCGAATCCGGTGGAAGCAGTCCCGGGCGATCTGATTGGCCTTTACTGCGGTCATCTTTTGGCCGCTTAGGTTGGACAAAAATCCCCCAACCCCTTTTTCCTGCTGCTGTAATTCCTGAATGTTGGCAGTCACCCGTACCGTCTGTCTGCCGTTGTAATGGTATATATTGTGGAACCCCGGGACCAGCCGGATGGCAGCCAACTCCTTCAAGGGGACCTGACCCTGTCCGGGGATGATCACCTTGAGGTTGACCAGGTCGTCAAAATCGCGGCGGTAGCGAGGCAGGTACTTAAGCTTGACCGCTTGCTCTTCATCCCCCTGATTGTACTTGGCCACCTCCAGGCCGTGAAAGGCGGCCTGTACCGCCATGACGAGATGGGACTGGTCCACCCCCAGCTGCCTGGCCTTGCTCTCATCCACCGTGATCTCCATGAACTGCTTTTCCCTGGAAAAGTCGTCCTGGATGTCCACGATCCCCTGGTGCCGTCCCATCTCATTTCGTATGAGCCGGGCGATCCGGGCGGATTGTTCCCATTTGGGCGCCTGGATCTTCAAATCTACATCCGCTCCCACGGGGGGACCTTCGATCAGCCGCTCCAGGACAAAGGCGGTGGCCCCCTGATCGGTCAGAAGGCCGGCCACATCCTCCCTGACCCGGTCCATGAGTTCCACCACACTGTGTTCCCGCTCCTTTTCCGGTTTCAGAATGACCATGAGCAGCCCATAGTGTTTTCCATACACCGGCTCATAATTGACCTCTTTCATTCCGGCCACGGCAATGGGGGCCTTGAGCTCGTCCCCGAGCTTCTCCTTTACCAGGTCGGAGAGGGCCATCAGGGTGTGCTGGCTCCGCTGGAGTGTGGAACTGGCCGGGAGGTCAAAATAGATATTGAACCGGGGAAACACGTCGCTCTTGGGGAACATGATAAAATCGGTCTGAAAATAGAGGAAAAAGGCCAGGGCCGTGGAGAGCACAATAACCAGCACCGAAATATACCGGTGCCTTAAAATAAGCCTCAGGTAGGGATAATACACCCTGCGTACGGGTCTGAATATGTCGAACCGTCTCTTTCTGACCGCCTTTTTTCCCCTTTTGGGGGAAAGCTCGGTCACATGGGACGGCAGCATGAAAAAAACCTCGAAAAGGGAGGCGATCAGGGCAAACATCACCACCTTGGGAAGCGCGGACATGTATCGCCCGATCACCCCTCCCACCACCACCAGGATGGGGAGAAAGGCGGCCATGGTGGTGGAGACCGAGGCCAGCACCGGGGCCACCACCTCCCGGCTCCCCTCCAGCGTCCCCTGGACCAGGGGGCGTCCCTGCTCCAGGTACCGGAAGATGTTTTCCAGCACCACGATGGCGTCATCCACCACCACCCCCAGGACCAGGATGAGGGCGAACAGGGTTAATGCGTTAATGGAAAGACCGAAGGCCTTCATGAGGATAAAGGTGAGCAGAAATGCCACCGGAATACCCACGGATGCAAACAGGGCATTCCTGAGCCCCATGGACACCCACAAGATGACGAACACGCAGAGAATTCCCAACAGGGCATTGGTCTGGAGCTGGGAGATGCGCTTTTTGATCTCTCTGGACTGGTCAAAGTACAGCGTGGTCTTGAGGCCCGGATACTGCGCCGGAATATCCTTCATCACCCTTTTTACATCATCCACGATCTGGATCATGTTGACATTCTTTTTCCGCTTAATGCCCAGGACCAGGGCCTTCTCCTTGTCAATAAAACTGAGGGTCCAGGGCTTTTCCAGGGTGGGGGTAATCCGTGCAATATCCCGCACATACACGGTACTTCCATTGACGCTTCGGATGGCCACATCCCCCAGTGCTTCGGGGTCTTTAGGTTCGCCCACCATCCGGATGGCCGCTTCATGATCCGCCATCTCTATGGTGCCTCCGGGGATGTTCTGAATGCGCGGTTTTAGGACCTGAATCAATTCGGGCACCGAGATCCCATAGGCCGCCATCCGGTGGGGATTCAGTTCCACCCAGATCTCGTTTTCCCGTTCCCCCACGATATCCACTTCCGCCACCCCTTCGATCTCTTCAAAGGTGTCGCTGATCTCCTCGGCGATGTCCTGGAGTTGCATCATGGGAATACGGCCGGACAGCCCCACCATGCACACCGGAAAGATGGCCACGTCGATTTCAATCACCCGGGGTACTTTCGCCTCAGGCGGGAGGTCATCCACCCGGTCCACGGCGTTTCTGACCTCCTGCAGGGCCTGGTCGATTTCGTATTCAGTGAGGTCGGTGTTGAAATAGATGTGGATTTTGGAGGTGCTTTCGTAGGAATCGGATTCAAACCGCCTGATCTCGGATATGCCTTCCAACTCATCCTCGATCTTCTGGGTGATTAGTTTTTCCATCTCCTCCGGGGAGAATCCTTCGCAGATGGTGATAACCATCCCCTCCCCCACCGTAATGTCCGGATCCAGAAACCGGGGCATGGACTTGTAGGCATAGATGCCGAAAATCAGGATGAGAAGCAGGGCCATGCGGACCACAATGGGCCGGGATATGCCGAATCGGGTGAGAAACATGCGGATAAGACGGCTCAGGGGTTTCCGGGTTCTGGGTTCAGCGCCGCCTCCGGTATCCGGAGGACGGGGTTAACTCGCTAAGAAGACACGGTTTCTTTTAAAAAAGTCCTTCAAAGCCTAACGCAGGCCTACAGCCGCAACCAAATCAGTGGCTCCGGGTGTTCAGGTTTCAGGTTTCAGCAAACAATAAACCCTGACACCCGAAACCTGACACCTTTATCGCTAATGATTCAAAGGCGTTACCCTCAACAAAACATCTTCGCTTTTTGCATAGAAGTTTCAATCTAAGACTCTAACGTGTTGCGAAACCATGAAGTCTCCTGCGAGCGTTGGGCTTAAAGGGAAAATCGCAAATATTCGAAAGGTTGTTATTCAGTAAGGGACCTTCCGTGTCCGGCGTCCTGTGTTCCCACCACCCGCACGGCCTCACCGTCCGTGAGCCCGGCCGGATTGGTAATCACCCGGCTCACGCCCTGTAGTCCCTCCAGGATCTCCACCCGCTGATCATAATAAGCACCGAGGGTGACCGGCCTGAAAACGGCCTTTTGGTCTCGGACCACAAACAGCCCCATCTTTCCATGATGCTCCGCAAGCCAGGCCGAAGGGACCTTGATCCGCTTTTCCCTCCCCACCACCGGGAGCCTTACCCGCACCGTCATGCCGTCTGCCATTCCCTGGTCAGGCCTTTTTACCAGGAGTTCCACCGGAAAGGAGTGCGTGGTCGAATCAGCAGTGGGAGAGCGGAAACAAAGGGTAGCCTGAAACTCCTCCTCCGGGACGGCATCCACCATGAAAGTGTACTCCTGATCCGGATTCAACAGACAAATATCCTTTTCCCCAATGGCAAACCTGATCTTCATTCGGGAGAGATCCACCACCTCGGTGATGATAGCGCCGGCCGGGATCACCTCACCGGGCTCCACATGTCTGTAGGCGGCAATACCGGCCGTGGGAGAGTGCGGCCTCGATTTTTTGAGCCGGTCCCGGGCCAGGGCCAGGGCCGCCTCCGATTCTTTCAGCTGGGCCTGGGCCGCGCTCACATCCTCTTGACGGGGCCCTTCCAGTGCCAGGACCAATTGTTGTTTGGCTGACGCCACCTTTGCCTGGGCCGTGGAGAGTTGTCTGCGGGCCGTATCGTAGCCGCTGTTGGAGACCGCCCCGATTTTGTGAAGTCTGCTGACCCGCTCATGATTTTTTTCCGCCTCAAACAGGGCCGCCTCCGCCTCTGCCACCTGGGCCCGGGCGATCTCTATCTCCTGGGGCCTGCTCCCGGTCTTGAGCTTGTTCAAACGGCTCCGGGCCGCGTCCACCGCCGCCTCTGCCTGGTTCACCTGAAGCGCAATGGTACTGGTGCTGATCTCTGCCAGAAGCTGCCCCTTTTCAAGCTGATCCCCTCTTTCAAAGTAGAGATGTTCTATAGTTCCTCCCAACTCGCTGGAGACCTTTACCTTGCAATCGGCCACCAGGGTCCCCACATATTGGATGTCATCCCCCGCAACAGAAGCCTCCACCCGGCTTGTTTTGACCTGTTTTACGGCTATGGACTGGGGCTTTGGGTCCACGCCGCTGGAGGCCTTGTCTTCACAGCCTGAAAGGATCAACACCAGGACCCAGACCAAGCCCCCTATTTGGCTTACTTTGAATCGTTTCATGAGGGTCTAAAGCCTCTTCGGTCGCTTCATGTGGACCTGCAGGGCCATCAGGGCCGCAGGAGTCACCCCTGAGATCCGGGACGCCTGACCCAGGGAGAACGGTCTCACCCGGTTCAGTTTCTCTCTTACCTCTGTGCTGAGTCCGTGTACTGCATCATAGTCCAGATCCGAGGGGAGTTGAATATTCTCCATCTGCGCCATCTTTTCCACCTGGCGTTTTTGACGGGCGATATACCCTTCATACTTGATCCGGGTCTCCACTTCAGCGGCCACCTGCTCATCCGTTCCCGACAGCGTCCCATCAAACCCGCAGAGGTCTTCAAAAAAAATATCATTCCGCTTTAAAAGCTGCGAAAGGGAGATCGGATTTTTGATGGGGGCGGTCCCCAGTCTCCTTAATGCATGGATCGTCTTCCCCGTAGGCCGCAACTGGACCTTATGTAGTCGATCCAGGAGGAGATCCACCTGATCCCGCTTTTTCAAAAACGTATCATACACCTCCCGGGAGACCAGCCCCAGTTTACGCCCTTTGTCCCGCAGTCTGAAATCCGCGTTATCCTCCCTCAATAAAAGGCGGTATTCGGCCCGGGAGGTAAACATCCGATAGGGCTCGCTGGTCCCCTTGGTGATCAGGTCGTCAATCAACACCCCGATATAGGCCTCGGACCGGGACAACACAAACGGCTCCTCCCCCCGGATCTTCAGGACCGCATTGATCCCGGCCATGAGTCCCTGGGCCGCAGCCTCCTCATACCCGGAGGTGCCATTGATCTGTCCGGCCAGGAAAAGCCCTTCCACCAGCTTGGTCTCCAGATCGGGTTTGAGTTGAAGCGGGTTCAGGTAATCATACTCAATGGCATATCCCGGTCTGATGATTTCCGCCTTTTCCAATCCCGGGATGGACCGGATCATCCGGATCTGTATGTCGATGGGGAGGCTGGTGGCCAGACCATTGGGATACACCTCATGGGTGTCCAGGCCTTCGGGTTCCAGGAAGATCTGATGCCGGTCTTTGTGACTGAACCGGAACACCTTGTCTTCTATGGAGGGACAATAGCGGGCCCCCACCCCTTGAATCACCCCGCTGAACAGGGGGGAGCGGTCCAGGCCCTCCCTGATGATGTCATGGCTGGCCTGACGGGTATAGGTAATATGGCAGGGGATTTGGGGGAGCGGAAGCCGGGTGGTGGTGAAGGAAAAGGGCCGGGGATGTTCATCCCCGGGCTGCGGAATCAACTCCCGGTATGAAATGGTGTTACGGTTGAGCCGGGGAGTGGTTCCGGTCTTGAGCCGCCCGATCTCAAAACCGAGGTCCGCCAATTGCTGGGACAGTTTTACGGAGGGGGGGTCCCCCATGCGACCCGCAGGAAAATGATCCAGACCGATATGGATCAACCCCCGCATAAAGGTCCCGCTGGTCAGGATCACCGTCTTTCCCATAAACTGCTCATGGATCTGGGTCTCCACCCCGCAGACCCTCCCTTCCCGGGTCAGAAGCCGGTCTGCCATGGCCTGTCGGACATCCAGATTCGGGGTGGACTCCACCACCCTGGTCATCCTTTTGCGGTACAGATCCCGGTCGTTTTGGGACCTGGACCCCTGGACGGCCAGGCCCTTCCGGGTATTCAGCCGTCTGAACTGTATGCCGGTCTCATCGGCGTTCTTGGCAATCTCTCCGCCCAGGGCGTCAATCTCTTTGACCAGATGGCCCTTGGCCAGGCCACCAATGGCCGGATTGCAGCTCATGGCAGCGATATGATCCACATTTATGGTCAACAGGAGCGTGGCATGCCCCATTCTGGCCGCGGCCAGGGCCGCCTCGCAGCCCGCGTGTCCGGCCCCCACCACAATGACGTCATACGGCTTATCATATCGGGTTGACTGCATGGTCCAACGATCTTGGGTGGAATCCAAAAAAAGCGCGGGTTCCGCGCTTTTTGAGGGTCCTGTCCATCATCCGCTCCTTGCGTGAGGCCCTGCCTGGCATCCCAAGCGGCCTTACATTTCTTAGGATGGGTATTTTACCACAATGGTTTCATCCCGGCCTGGACCCACGGACACGATGGAGATGGGGACCCCGGTAAAATCCTCGATGAACCGCAGGTAGTTCACGGCCTCAGGGGGAAGCTGATCCAGGTTTCTGGCCTGGGAGATATCCCCGTCCCAGCCGGGCATCTCTTCATAAATCGGGGTGCACAGGCCCGTTTTTTTGAGACTGGCCGGCCGCTGATCCATGCGTTTTCCGGCCATGTCGTATCCCACACACATCTTGAGGTTTGCAATCCCTCCCAGAATGTCCAGCTTGGTAATGGCCAGGCTGTTGAGACCATTGAGTCGGACCGAGTCCCGCACCACCACCAGATCCAGCCAACCGCATCGTCTTCGCCTTCCGGTGGTGGCGCCGAATTCCCTTCCCCGCTCCTGAATATGATTGCCGATCTCATCGTCCAATTCAGTCACAAAAGGGCCTGCACCCACGCGGGTGGTATACGCCTTGACAATGCCCACCACATGATCCAGATATCCGGGGCCGATGCCCGCCCCTGCACAGGCCGTCCCGGCCACGGGATTGGAGGAGGTCACAAAAGGGTAGGTGCCGTGATCCACATCCAGGTGGGTTCCCTGGGCCCCTTCAAAAAGGATCTGCTTATCCGCTTTGACCGCATCGTCGATCTCCAAGGAAACGTCCGTGATAAAGGGAGCCAGGGTCTCTCCGTAGGACAGGTACGCCTTTAGTATGGGGGAGGTCTCCAGCGGTTGGGCATTTAGAAATTTCTCCAGCAGGAAATTTTTCTCCTCCAGGGCCACCCGGATCTTTTCCTCCAGGGTGTCCGGTTCCGTCAAATCGATTGCCCGGATCCCTGTCCGTGCCACCTTGTCCTCATAGCACGGTCCAATCCCCCGGCCGGTGGTCCCCAGCTTGGTCTCCCCCTTATATTTCTCCCTCGCCAGATCCAGGGCCTGGTGATAAGGCATGATGATATGGGCCTTTTCACTGAGAGACAACCGCTTAGGTGTAATGGAGATCCCGGCTGTATTTAAATTTTTTATCTCCTCCAAGAGCACGGCCGGATCCACCACCAGCCCGTTGCCGATGAGGCATTTCTTATCCTCATACAATATACCGGATGGAACAATGTGAAAGATGAACTGTCTTCCATCCACCACAAGGGTATGGCCGGCATTATTCCCCCCTTGAAACCGGACCACCAGGTCTGATCCGGCGGTCAGCAGATCGACCACCTTGCCTTTCCCTTCATCCCCCCACTGGGACCCTACCACTACCATATTCGCCATGTTGTTCTCCTGTCCAAAATACTACTCCCGGGCCGGATGCCTCAGGGCATCAATGCACAACGGAAATGCGACCCCCAGGATGTAGGTACGTTATGGTGCTGTTCACCAGATCATTTATCGTATTAACTTGGCTCCTGAACTACCATAAGCCATGCGGGCAACAGATTTCGGTGGCTAACCTGTTACCATTTATCCAATATACCGCAGGCCTTGGTATAATCCGCTGCTGTATCGATATCCGTGTTGTTATAGGGGACGGTCGGCCTGACCAAACAAATCCTTTGAGAATATTTTTCCACCACCCGCCTGGCGCCCGCATCGCCCTCAAGCTGCCTTAACTCAGGGTATAGGGCGCGGCTGAACACCACCGGATGGCCTGTCCCTTCGGGCACCTGGATGGCGCCTATGGGCATATCCGAGGCCAGATACCGCTCCAGAAGCAAATTGATCACTTGGGTCCCGATAAACGGCATATCAGCGAGGAGAATCATGACATGATCGTGGGTCTCCTCCACGGCAGAAAGGCCCGCAATAATGGAACTGCTCATCCCCCGGTCAAAATGCGGATTTATCACCACAGTGACCCGTGGACAGGCATCCATCCGTTCTTTCAGGGCGGCCTTGATGGCTTCTGCCTCATGTCCCAAAACCAGAACCACGCGGGATAACCGCGCCTTCAGGGCCGCCTCCATCACCTGCCCCAGGAGAATACCGTCCGAAAAGGGGAGAAGCTGTTTGGTGCTCCCCATGCGTTTGGACCTGCCAGCCCCAAGAATAATGCCGGCGACCGGTTCACCCTTTCGGTCCATGCCAGCCCCTTACGGCCCCATCATCCGGCGGCCTGCTCATACCCGGATTGCAGCACCTTCAAATTAACGGCTCTGAACGGCTCGGGGCTGATCCGCTCAACAGTGGTCTTCAACTCTTCGTAACTGACCGGATGGGACTGATAGGCCGAAAAAAAGCCCAAGAGGGCCAGGTTGGCAGACATGGGTGCACCCAGACTTACGGCAATCTCAGAGGCCGGTACAGACCGATACACCATGCCTCTTTTGTGTAAGTAGGATTTCACGGCCTCCCGGGGGAAGGTGCTTTTGGCGGCATTCGCATACAGCTGGCCCTCCGCCTGTAAATACGGAATATTCCGGTAGGCCTCATTTTCTTCCAGGGCCAGCACAACATCACCCGCCCCCTTCCTCACCAGGGTGCTCCGGACCTCCCCGAGCCGCAAATGGGAGACCACAGATCCCCCCCGCTGGGCCATGCCATGGGTCTCAGCCCCCATGACCTTATATCCCTTGTCCACGGCGGCATACGCCAGCACCTTGGTCATGAACAGTATCCCCTGACCCCCCAGACCGGCCAAAATAAAATCCACAGATGTCATGGTCCTCATGTTCCGTTCTCTGGTTCAGGCCTCCACGATAGCCCCTTTGGGACAGATCTGCATACACACACCGCATTGCACACACAAGGCCTGGTTCACTGCGGTCCGCCCCAAATCTTCGTCTTTATACAGGGCCGGACATTCAAACCGCTCATGGCAGAAATTACACTCCACACACGCTTCGGTCACTTTCACCTGTTTTTTCTGTAAAACGGCCTGGTCCTTATAGGCGATGACACAGGGATGCCGGGCAATAATGGCCGCCACCCCTCCATCCGGCCGTTGTACATACTGGACCGCCTTTTTCATCAATGCCGTCATCCCCTGAATGTCGTACGGATCGATCACCTCCACGAAATTCACGCCGCATCCGGCGATCACCCGCTCCAGGGAGACAGCGTTCCCCCTGCTCCCGTCCGCCCGAATCCCCAGTCCGGGGGTGGGTTGCATGCCGGTCATGGCGGTGGTCTGGTTGTCCAGCACTACCAGGATAAACCTGGCATCATTATACACGGCATTCAGCAGCCCGGCCGTGCCCGAATGGTAAAAAGTGGAATCTCCGATGGTGGCCACAATGGGCTGTTCAACGCCGTCTTTATGAAAGGACTGATAAAAACCAGAGGCCATGGTAATACCGGCGCCCATATCGAGGCAGGTGTCTACGGCCCCCAGGTTGAGCCCGAGGGTGTAGCATCCGATGTCAGAGGTGTATATGGCCTTTGGTCTGGCCTTTCGGATGGCGAAAAAAGAGGCCCGGTGCGGGCACCCCGGACAGAGGGTCGGTTTGCGGATGGGCAATTCAAGGATCTCCACCAGTTTGCCGGCGGTGGTATCTTGGGAATCGCGCAGCCCCTCTAAGCCGTGGTTCTTGAGCACCTGGTCCATGACCCGGTAAATCACCTCGGGCACCAGTTCTCCCTCTGAAGGGACATCCCCTGAAAGGCGCCCCAACACCCGGTTTTGGTCTCTCAAAAGATATTCGATGAGGGTGTCGGTTTCTTCCAAAATCAGGACCCGGTCACAGGCGTTCATAAAGGTATCCACCAGCCCCTGTGGAAACGGATAGGGCGCCCCCAACTTGAGCACCGGGACGTCTCTCCGTTCCTCTTCAGAGAGGATATCCTGGACTACGGACCACGGAATACCGCCGGCAATGATCCCCACCCCATAGTGTTTCCCGGGTTCCAGATTATGCTGGTTGTAGGGCGCAAGCGTTTCAAACCTGAGGGAGATCTCTTGGAGTTTATGGTTCAGTTCCCTATGGAGCAGGAACCGAAACCTGGGGGTGGCGGCCCACCTTCCCGGATCTCTTTCAAAAGAGGCCTTTGGACCATGGCCCTTGAGGTCACCCCACTCCAGGTTCTGACGGGCATGGCAGACCCGAATGGCCGGTCTCAGGATGAATGGAATCTGAAAGGCCTCGGACAATTCCAGGGCAAGACCGGCCATGGCCCTGGCCTCTTCCGGACTGGATGGGTCCAGTACCGGGACCTTGGCCATCCGGGCCATGAATCGGGTGTCCTGTTCGGTCTGAGAGGAATGGGGACCGGGGTCATCGCAGGAGATGATCACAAAGCCGCCCCGGGTTCCCATGTAGGCCGCACTCATGAGAGAATCCGCCGCCACGTTCAATCCCACCTGCTTCATACAGCAGGCGGCCCGTTTTCCGGAAACGGCTGCCGCAAATGCGTTATCCAAGGCCACCTTCTCATTGGTGGACCATTCCACATAGGTATCCAGGTCCTGTGATTTCATCAGGCGGACTACCTCGGGAAGAATCTCCGAACTGGGGGTGCCCGGATAGGACGTCACCACCTGGCAGCCCCCCTCCAGGAGACCTAAGGCCACCGCGCCGTTTCCCAAAAAAATTTCTTCTCTCATCACGACTCTTCCTTTGTTCTCTCCTTTGCCTGTTGGATCAGTTCCATGAGGGAGCTTACTTTGGTCTTAGAAGATCTCTTAAAGGCCTTTTCCCATTGGTCCGGCGTCAGATGTTCTCTTAAAAACCTCTCCACCTCAAAGTGCTCGAACCAGCAGTCCAGGGTCTTAAAGCACGGGAGTCCCTGATTTTCCCTGCGGCAATAGGAAAAACTGATCATGTGACCCAACCTGGGACAGCGGATCATATGGTCATCGTCCGGGGGTCTCATATCAGTGCTCATGGAATGTCTCCCCGTAAAGAACCCGGGGTCCATAAAGGACCCCGGCATTGGTTTTCGGAGATAAAAGCGGCTCACCCTGTGTACTGTCTGGGCTTGGGAAGCGGGGCGATCTCTTCCAATGCCTGCTGGATGGCCTCCTCCTCCAGTTCATGATCCGCCAGCTTTCCGTGAAGGAAGGCCTCATATGCGGCCATATCCACCAGGCCGTGGCCGCTCCAGTTCATGAGGATCACCTTTTCTTTACCCTCTTCTTTGGCCTTGAGGGCCTCCCGAATGGTGATGGCCACCGCGTGGTTTGTCTCCGGGGCACTGATGAACCCTTCGGTGCGGGCAAAGGTAATCCCCGCCTGAAAGGTTTCCATCTGCTGTATGGCCACCGGACGGATCAGGTTGTCCATCACCAACTGGCTGATAATAGGCGCCATGCCGTGATATCGAAGCCCTCCCGCATGAATGGGTTCCGGAACGAAGCTGTGACCCAGGGTATGCATGGCCAAGAGCGGGGTCATCTGAACGGTATCCCCAAAGTCGTAGGCAAAGGGCCCCCGGGTCATGGTGGGGCAGGAGGCGGGCTCCACGCCGATGATGTCGATATCCTTGCCGTGGATCTTATCCCGCACAAAGGGGAGGCAGTTGCCGGCAAAATTGCTTCCGCCGCCTGCGCAGCCGATCACCACATCCGGATAATCCCCGGCAATGGCCAATTGCTTCTGGCACTCCAGGCCGTTGACGGTCTGATGGAGCATCACATGATTCAGCACGCTTCCCAGGGAGTATTTGTTTTCCTCGCTGGCCACCGCCGCCTCCACGGCCTCACTGATGGCGATCCCCAGACTCCCGGGGGAGTCGGGGTTTTTGGCCAGGATGGACTGACCGGCCTTGGTCTCGTTGCTGGGGCTGGCCACACAGTTGGCCCCCCACGTCTCCATCATCATCCGCCTGTAGGGTTTTTGCTGGAAACTGATCTTGACCATATAGACTTTGCATTCCAGTCCAAAAAGAGAGCAGCAGAAGGCCAGGGCGCTCCCCCATTGCCCGGCCCCGGTTTCAGTGCAGATCTTCTTGGTGCCGGAAATCTTATTATAATAGGCCTGGGCAATGGCCGTGTTGGGCTTATGACTTCCGGCAGGGCTTACCCCTTCGTTCTTGAAATAGATCTTGGCCGGGGTATCCAGGTATTTCTCTAAGTTATAGGCCCGGTAAAGGGGCGTGGGCCGCCAGATCAGGTATTTTTCCAGGATCTCCTCAGGGATATCGATCCAGCGCTCCTGGCTCACCTCCTGTTCGATAAGCGGCATGGGAAAAATAGGGGCCAGATCATCCGGCCCTGCAGGCTGGCCGGTCCCCGGGTGAAGCGGCGGTTCCAACGGTGTGGGCATGTCCGCCTGGATGTTGTACCATTGACGCGGCAATTCCGATTCCGGCAAAAAGATTTTTTTGACCTCCATAGCTCCTCCTTAACCCCTTAGATGTTAGTATTTCAATCCATAACCATATCAGTTACGGAAAAGGATAAGCCAAACGCTTCATGGTGGACCTCTCATCAGACAACCCTGTCCTACGACAGCCCCATCTTTATCAGCAGGACTCCATCAGGGTTATCCTGTGGATCCCGCCAGACCCTCATGATTTACACCCATCCACCCACAGTGGGGCTCGCCGCCGCTTTTCTTGGCGGCAAGGCACCTTTCCCGACCTTTTACCCAGATTCGGATATTTATAAGGATCTGTCAGTTATCGGCCATTGAAGCGTTTCAGGCAATTTAGACGTGGAGGAAAACAAGGGTGACACCCATTCTTTTTGCGAGAAGAATCGTGGCCCTTTTTATCGGCCTGCTTTCATTTTTGTCGGATGCGATCTCCCTCTCCCGGCGTACCCATGAAAACACCCGGAAAAATCTGAATCATGCATAACCGCTTTGGGTGACAAAGTCAAGGGAGAATCACCCGGGGCCCGGGGTGCACCATCATTCCCCTGTCGCGGGATAGTGGAAAACCTTTCCCTCATAGGTTTTCACCAGGAAACTGCCGTCGGCTTGCCACTTGACCTGGTCGGGCAGGAGGGTGATCTTGCCTCCTCCACCGGGCAGGTCTACGGCAAAATGGGGAATGCAGAGCCCGGATGTATATCCCTGCAAGGCGGAAATGATCTCAAGGCCTCGACGCACCGGGGTCCAGAAGTGGGCGGTCCCTTTGGCCAGGTCCCCCTGAAAGAGATAGTAAGGCCGGACCCGGATCATGAGCAATCGTTGCATCAATGCCTTGATGATACCAGGGCTGTCATTCACCCCTTTGAGGAGCACGGTCTGGCAGCCCAAGGGAATTCCCGCGTCTGCGAGCCTGCCGCATGCCAGAGTCGCTTCAGGTGTAATTTCAAGGGGATGATTGAAGTGGGTGTGGATATAAAGGGGGTGAAATTCCCCCAGCATCCTTGCCAATCGGGGGGTAATGCGCTGAGGAAGGGTACAGGGAACCCGGGTCCCGATGCGGATAATCTCCACATGGGGGATCCTCCGGATCTCCCGGAGGAGGTGGTGAAGCCGACGGGTCCCCAAGAGGAGGGGGTCCCCGCCGGATAACAACACATCTCTCACCGCCTTGTGGCACCGGATATAGTCAATCCCTTCCCGGATGGATTGCGCTGTCACCATTCCCGGCCTGCCCACTTTTCTCTTCCGGTTACAAAACCGGCAGTATACGGCGCATTGGGCGGATACCAGGAACAGGACACGATCCGGATACCGGTGGGTAAGGCCCGGTATTGGCGAACGTCCCTCCTCGTCCAAGGGGTCCTCCAGGCCGTTGGGGTTCGATATCTCCTCCAGATCCGGAACGCACTGCCTGTATATGGGGTCATCTTTCTGCCCCATGAGCCCCAGGTAATATGGGTTAATGCGCATGGGGTATTGATGGAGGAGTTTCCTAAATCGGTCATCCTTGGGCAGGTGCAGCGGAAGGTCCTCAAGGGTGGTAACGCTCTCGGAGAGAAGACGCCTCCAATGGGATCGTTTACGCTTTTGTGCTGGCATGGGTGTCCACCTCTGTCTGAACCCGGGTCATCAGGTCTGGACCGGGTCGAGGAAAGGCCGGCCGAAAGGGGGGACAGGGGTCATCTTCCGGGGCCCGGAATGCGCCTGGATTAGCCGGACAGGCATAATAGGGTGATCATCTTTTTCGAGGTGTACTCGGCCACATCGGCCAGGCCATCCAAGGGCATAAACGCGAGCGCATTGGCCGAGAAGAGTGCAGTGGCGGAAGCGGGAAAATCTTCATCGGGCAGGTAAAAAATATAATAAAGGGCGATGTTGGGCAAGGGGTACAAGACCAGTGAAAAGTCCCCGTCCTCGCCCTCGAACCCGTCAAAGGCGGTCTTAACGGCCCTTTTCCGCTCTCTTATGGCCCGGGTGTAGGGGACCAGCACCTGCTCAGTGTTGGCCCTGAAGGCGGCCTGATAGGGCATACTTCCGGGGGACTCCTTAAATGCCCAAAAAGGCCTGAGCCGGGGCTCCTCCTCCCTCCCATGCAAAACATAAAGAGAGACCAGAAGCCCTCGGGGTCCCACACTGGGCTCTCCTGAAAAACGGATCTCCTGTGGAAAGACACAGCAATCCTCTCCAAACGCCTGAAATCGGAATCCCCCGTGATACGGTCTTGCGCCCAGCTGACCAGCCAGATCCCGGGACAAGCGAGAAAAGCCCTGGGAGAGATTCTCCCGGATGATTTTTTCATATTGCGTGGTCACCTTCTTTTTGGACCGCCTTTACCAGAGATGTGTCAGAATGTGCCAAAACAACCTTTGGTATTGGAAAAACACCTCTCTTAAATAGATGTCGCTCTTCCACCACTCATTTTCCCTGAAGTTGGAATATGAAGAAGGCGCCATCATCAAGTCTATATCCCTATCTTTGAATGTCTCTCTCATAACGGCCCGAGTCAACCTGGCACGCCACGGCGGGGTCACAATGATGAGGGCATGAAACCCTTTCTGTTTGACCACCGCCTTCACGCCATGGGCTGTTTGGGTAACCGTACCCCCTCCTCCTTCTCCAATGATGATTGCGGATCTCTCCACCCCGAGACGCTCCAGGGCGGCCAGAGACAGAGCCGTGGAGGAGGGATAAACGGCGCCTCTTTCCTGGAGGGTCTTAAGACCTGCCCGGGGAGGTGCATGGGGCAAGAAAACATACGGCGAAAGGCCTCTATGGTAAAACTCGGCTGCGCTCAAACACTGTCCTACAGGGTCATCCGGTGTGCATACGATCAGGTCCGCTCTTTTCACCGGGTCCTGAACCATGAGGAACTTTCCCACGTGGCGCAGAATCGGCGCGTGAAAATAGGAGAACAGGGTATATGCCACAATAAGCAGGAAAAACACCCATCTGAGGACCCCCGGTCCCCTCCCGCCCCTGTCCGGTTCAATGGGCTGATCGCTGCTAAAAGCGCGACGCTCTCCGTCCTCCTCAGGCGCTTGATTTTCCTGGCCTTCATCAGAGGCCCCATCTCTCATCCGCTTGGAAAGGACACGGTCCACCCCATAATCACCACGGCTGAGCTTTTGACGCAACTTGGACATCTTCTTCATGAACCTCCGGAAGACGGATGGATTACCTTGGCATGTTGAAATAACGATCCCTGAATGAAGACCCCCTCATGGCCTGTAACCCCGTTTCAGAGGCCTACACTGTTACAGACGGATAAATATGGTCATTTTATCAGATTAAAACCACCCGGCCAAGACCCTATACCCACCCTATAGCTCACCCCATCGCATTTATGGGCAAACCTCCGGCCCTGTTCAGGCCCTCATGGCGCATTTTGGCTTTATGCGGAAACAACCCCTTCCATAACCTGCCCGTTTATGATATAAGCCTGGAGCGGAAAGGGAGAATTAGCGCCGCTTTCAGGCGGTTATGGGTGCCATTTTATCCTTAGAATCGGCAGCTCCCCGTTTTCTTTGTTCGAGGCAGGATATGCATCTATAACACTCTTCTCATGGAGGTTCCAAGGGATTATGGGAAAGATTAAAATAGGGATCATCGGTGTTGGAAATTGTGCCAGCTCTTTAATCCAGGGGATTCACTATTACCGGGAAAAAGGACCCGAGGATGCCATCGGCCTGATGCACTGGCAGATTGGCGATCACGCACCCGGCGACATCGAAGTGGTTGCGGCCTTTGATATTGATCAACGAAAAGTCGGGGTGGACATCCACAAGGCCATTTTCTCCGCACCCAATTGTACCCACAACCTATTCCCTGAGGTGCCCCCATCCGGGATCAACGTCCATATGGGGAAAATCCTGGATGGCCTTTCCGACCATATGAAAAACTACAAGGATGACTACACGTTCGTGCCTGCTGATGTGCCTGAGCCCGCAAAGCAAGAGGTGGTTCACATTCTCAAGGCCAGCGGGGTGGAAGTTCTAATCAATTACCTTCCGGTGGGATCAGAAGCGGCCACCCGGTTCTATGCCCAATGCGCCCTGGAGGCAGGGGTAGGCTTTATTAACAACATCCCGGTATTTATCGCCAGTGACGCCGATTGGGCCGCGCAGTTTGAACAAAAGAAGCTGCCGCTCATGGGGGATGACATCAAGTCCCAGATGGGGGCCACCATCGTTCATCGTACGTTGACCGATCTGTTCCGGAAACGGGGGGTACGATTGGAGCGGACCTACCAGCTCAATACGGGAGGGAATACCGATTTTCTCAATATGCTCAGCCGTTCCCGCCTTGCATCCAAAAAGGAGTCCAAGACCGAAGCCGTGCAGTCGGTCAGCGGTCATCGGTTGGCGGATGAAAACATCCATATCGGACCCAGTGATTATGTGGCGTGGCAAAAGGACCACAAGGTATGCTTCCTCAGGATGGAGGGAACGCTCTTCGGGGATGTGCCCATGGACCTGGAACTGAGATTGGCGGTGGAAGATTCCCCTAATTCCGGCGGAGTGGCCATTGATGCCATCCGCTGTGCCAAACTGGCCTTGGATCGCGGTCAGGGCGGGGTGCTGACCGCCCCTTCGGCCTATTTTTACAAACATCCCCCCCGCCAGCACACCGACGACGAGGCCTACTGGTTGACTGAAGCGTTTATTAAAGGGAAAGAGTAGCCAAAACGCTTATTTTGCGTATTCAACCGCTCGGGTTTCCCGAATAACGGTCACTTTGATCTGCCCGGGGTAGGTCAGTTCTTTTTCGATCTTTTTTGCGATATCAGCGCACAGCAGATGGGCCTGGTCATCATCGATGATCTTCCCCTCCACGAGAATCCGGATTTCCCGGCCGGCCTGAATGGCAAAAGACTTATTCACGCCCTTGAAGCCGAGGGCAATATCTTCCAGCTTTTCCAGTCGCTTCACATAGGATTCCAACATCTCCTGACGCGCTCCCGGCCTGGCCCCGGACAGGGTGTCAGCGGCCTGGACCAAAACGGCCAGAACCGATTCGGGCTGAACATCTTCGTGATGGGCCGCAATGGCATGAATCACCTGGTTGGATTCCCCGTACCGTCTTGCCAAATCCGCGCCGATCACGGCATGGGGCCCCTCCACTTCGTGATCTACGGCCTTGCCGATATCGTGGAGTAATCCCGCACGCTTGGCCTGCTTCACGTTCCCCCCCAGCTCTGCGGCCATGATTCCACACAGGAAACTCACCTCCATGGAATGTTGAAGCACGTTCTGTGCGTAGCTGGACCGGTATTTGAGTCGCCCGATGAGCTTGACCAACTCACTATTGATCCCGTGAACCCCCACATCAAAGGTCGCCTGTTCTCCCGCTTCCTTGATGCTGGCCTCAATTTCTTTTCGTACCTTGGAGACGATCTCCTCTATCCGTGCCGGATGAATCCGGCCATCGTCAATCAACCGCTCCAGGGCCACCTTGGCCACCTGTCTTCTCACCGGATTAAATCCGGATAACAAGACCGCCTCCGGCGTATCATCGATAATCAGATCGATTCCGGTGGCGGCTTCTATGGCACGGATGTTTCGACCCTCTCGCCCGATAATCCGTCCTTTCATCTCGTCGTTGGGGAGGTTGACCACAGAGACCACCTTTTCGGCCACATAGTCCCCTGAATATCTTTTTACTGCCAGGGCCAGAACCTCCTGGGCCTTGCGATCCGCTTCGGCCCTGGCCTCATTTTCAATCCTTCGAATCAATTTTGCGGCATCGTGTTTTGCCTCGGTCTCCATGGAATTGATCAGAACCCTTTTGGCCTCCTCAGCGGTAATGCCCGCAACCTGTTCCAACTGTCGCTTTTGGTCCTCAATGAGACGGTTGTACTGAGCTTCCCGCTGTTGGAGTTCCTTTTCCACCCCATCCATTTCCCGTTCCTTCTCCGCGATCTTCTCCTCCCGTCTATCGAATTGCTCAATCTTCTTTTCCAGATTTTCCTCTTTATGATTGAGCCTTTTTTCCTGAATCCGCAGGGCCTCTTTTTTTTCTTTGGTCTCCTTTTCAGCCTCCACCTTCATCTGATAAAGGGTATCTTTGGCCTGAAGTGCAGCCTCTCGCTTGGTGTTCTTGGCCTCTTTCTGGGCCTCGGCCAGTATCTTCTTGGAGTATTCCTCAACATCTTCGATTCTGCTCTCCACAAGTTTCTTGCGGACAAAAAAACCGATCACCACCCCTCCCAGGAGAGCTGCTCCGATCATCCCCACTATATATATTGCGCTCATATCCATTTCACGCTCCTTGTGTCACCCCTATATAAATCAATGGGTCTTCCCCTGTATACCACCGGGGAAGGCGCATCGTTTTTGCGCCTGCCTTTGGAATCCAGAAATGCGCGCGTTGAAATAGGGACCAGAGGAAGGAGGCGTTTCTAAGAGAGGGATACCCCCCTCCATTGATGACACCAGAGAAGATTAACCGACCGGACAAGAGGAGAGGCGGGCAGCAGGGTATCCCGTACAGAGTACTTGGGCAAGTATACCCGCTACGCCATATCCCTCCCCCCATCCGCTAGAGAAAATATCCATATGAACCATTCCTGGTCGTGCGATCCCGGTTAGCCCTTACTGTAAACATGGACGACAAGGATCCTCCGCACCCCCTCATGGGGAATCCTTGCCGATCGCTTCTATTTGATGATTCAGAAAGTGCGCGCGTGTCTGAATATTCCGTTTAAACTCCTCCTGTTCTTTCTTGAGCTGAAAATAATCGCTGGCAATATGAAAGGCCGTCAGAATGGCGAGTTTTGTCTCAGTCAGTTCTCCTGCATTTGCTCTGATCTCATCACATTTTCCGTTTACAAAACGGGCAATCTCGCGCAGCCGTTCCTCTCCCTCTTCACTTTTGAGGAGATATTCATGGTCAAAAACTTTGATTCTAACGGGTCCGTCCATCTCCCATTCTCTAATGCCGTTCCAACGAAATCAGCGTAGGGTTAAAACCGGCTAACCTTCAATATTTTCAAGCTTTTCCAGAAGAGATACAATCCGTTGTTTGGCCCGGTCTCTTCCGCCCTTCAAGGCCTCCACCTGCTCACTCAGATCCCCGATCTTTTCCTCCTGAATCTCGAACCGCTCTTTATAGGAATCCCTTTCGGCTCTCAGCGTCTTGATCGTTTCGATGAGCTGATCAACTTTCTCCTCAAGTACCTGGAACTGATCAACTTCTTCCTCGGTTTCTGAAGAACCCCAAACCTTATACTGCCTGGTGTCTCCTGTATCCATAAACGTCAATTCCTTTCGCCTTTGTACAAAACTTCGAGTGAATAATCGTCTTTGAAATCGCTACCTTTCATTCTGAATCGCATACTATCCTTGAACCGGAGAAAAATCAACACATAAAAAAGGGCAAGCCCGGACGGACTTGCCCTTTCTATCGACCAATTTTTTACGAATACGCCTATTGCTGCTTTTCCGCAACTCGAATACGCGCGATAGCCCTTTGGAGGGCCGCTTCGGCCCTCAAATAATCCACATCCCCAGCAGCCCTTTCCCTTGCCAGCCGCTCCTCGGCCCGCTTTTTGGCCTCACGAGCCCGGGCCAGATCGATCTCCCCGGCCGTTTCCGCCGCATCCACCAATACCGAAACACGATTTTCAGAGACCTCGGCAAAGCCACCGGTTACCACCAAGCGCTCGGTTTCACTGCCGGTTGAATACCGCATTTCTCCGGGAT
>JAIPDZ010000308.1 GCA_021737425.1 Deltaproteobacteria bacterium | reverse complement strand
TCGCCATCCCTTTCTTTTCCAGGTGCTTGGTCATCGCCGCCGTCAACGTCGTCTTCCCATGATCAATGTGACCTATGGTCCCCACGTTTACATGCGGCTTCTTCCTCTCAAACTTCTTCTTCGCCATCTCTTCTCCTCCCTGTGCAACACCGTGAACTCTCAGGAGTAGACAATCGGCATCACAAGTCTTAATGATGCAGTCCAACTGCCAATTGTCTGCACGAATGGAGCCCACGACCGGGATCGAACCGGTGAACCTCATCCTTACCAAGGATGTGCTCTACCTACTGAGCTACGTGGGCTTGTTTTCGGTATCTTCCAACACCTTACAAATGCTTATAATATGGAATTGGGCAAGTACACCTCTGTGTTTACGGTCCCTGTTGGTTTCCTACGCACTTCATGCTTTGGAGCGGGAAACGGGATTCGAACCCGCGACCCTCAGCTTGGAAGGCTGACGCTCTAGCCAACTGAGCTATTCCCGCTTCTTGGCGTTATGATCTTCGCTGTTCAATGCCAATTTTCATGATGGATAATCGTAATGTGGTGGAGAGGGGAGGATTTGAACCTCCGAAGGCTGAGCCGGCAGATTTACAGTCTGCTCCCTTTGACCACTCGGGAACCTCTCCATTTCGTGGGCCTCGGCTCACGTTACCGTGGAGCCAGCGGACGGAGTCGAACCGACGACCTACTGATTACAAATCAGTTGCTCTGCCATCTGAGCTACGCTGGCATGAAAAGCTTAAATGCATAAATAATCAGTTTATCTTTTTTATTTTTGAATTTCAAACTCGATGATAAGCAATGAAAAGCTTTTAAGAGCTATGAGCTGATATTTTCTGCCAATAGCTCTTGAATTCATCCAATTCCTGTTTTATAGTCGAAAATACATGAAATCAAATGATGTCACTCCCCTACGACACCGGGTCGATTTGCCTCCTTTTTCTCCACAGATGCGGCCCCAATCATTTTAGGTTAATTTAAAAAGATAAGGGGCAAAACTCCCGGTGTCAACATGATTTTTTTTTACTGTTTTTTTCTAAAATGACACAATAAATTCTTGAACAGCCTGAAATTCTATGGTAGTTATCATAGCAATGATGCCGCCTGACAACAGCTTTAAGGCGAGTAACTACTTAGAGTTATTAAAATTCTAATCTTGTAAAGGAGGGAATAACGTATGGCAGCTTTAGCTGGAGGAATTGTTGCGCTTGTGCTGGGAATTATTGGTATTATTGTCTGGTGGGGATATTTTCTGAAGGCCCTTCTCGCTGCGGTACCGGCAATGTTGATCTTGGGCGGTGCGCTGGCGGCCTATCTTGGTTTTGAAGAAATCAAGGATAAAAGGAGCGCTCAGGACACTTTCGAGGAGAATGATACCTCCTTAAAGAGCGAGGTGGACTCCCTCAAAGAAGAGATTAAGGACCTGAAGGCAGAAAAAGAGAAACTGGAAGAGGAAAAAGGGGCAGAGAGCTGATCCTTCTAGAAAATCTCTCCCGCTTTTAGCGTAAGGCGGAATCGAGGTTTACGTCAGGTTTTCCCGCCTTGGAATTCATCAGCAATCCCCACATGCTGATACCCGGAGCCTGACGAACCTGACTTGCCTGGGACAGAATCCGGTAGAAATCCCGCTCAACGCGGGGCGACTCACCCTGGAGTGTGTTGTGGGGGGAGCGTATGTAGTCCGTATCCGGCTGCGGCGTTGGGCCCTCAGCCGGTTCCGCGGGTAGGGGGCAAAGAAAAAAAAGCCCCTGGGAGCCGGTTGAGGGCAAACCGTTCTTTACTCGTTTACCATTTCCAATGCGTTAAAGAAATAATTGATTTCGTACTCGGCATTGGCCGGTGAGTCAGAGCCGTGTACTACGTTCTTCTCGATATCCGTGGCAAAATCGTGCCGGATGGTCCCCGGATCCGCCTTTTTATGGTCGGTGGCGCCCATCAATGTCCTGTATCGCTGGATGCCGTCTTCTCCCTGTAGCACCATAACCACGCAGGCGCCGGAAGACATGAAGCCGGTCACGGACTCATAAAACGGTTTGCCTTCGTGTACCTTGTAGAATCCCTTGGCCTGTTCCTGGGTCATATGGATCATTTTCATGGCCAAAATCTTCAATCCCGCCGCTTCCACGCGGGTGATGACAGATCCCACCAAATTTCTGGAGACACCGTCCGGTTTGATGATGGATAATGTTTTTTCGAGCATTGACAACTCCCTTCCTGGATTACACTATTTCATTGACCCTTGACCTTGAAAATTGGTATAGGGCATCCCATAAAAGACGAATCACTGACATTAGTCAAGCAGTTTTATGTTTATCCATGCCTAAAAATATAGCGAAAGGATATGTGTGAATAATGAATGAATCAAAATCATCAGGAATAAAAAAGGACCGTGAGAGAATGGATGCCGAGCATGCATTTCAGTTTAGGTGTTCGCCGGACGTCCCCTGTTTTACCGAGTGCTGTCAAGATATCACCATTGTGCTGACCCCCTATGATGTGGTCCGATTGAAAAATGCAGTAGGCATTCCCTCAGACCAATTCCTGGACCAGTATACCGTGATCATCCCTAAGAAGAATCTGCTTATTCCCATGGTTGTTTTGAAGATGAACGAACAAGACAAGCGGTGCCCGTTTGTAAGTGAAACCGGGTGTGGGGTGTACAATGACCGGCCGTGGCCGTGCCGGATGTATCCGCTGGACATGAATGAAGATGGTACTTTCAGCATTATCACGGATTCTTCCCGATGCAAGGGGCTTGATGAAAAGGAATATACGCGGATATCCAACTGGCTGGTGGAGCAGGGGGTCCCCGTCTACGATGAAATGAATCATCTTTTTTCACAGGTGACTGCGCCGCTCAAGGCCCAGGAGTTGGATATCGATAATCCCAAGGTCTTTCAGATGACCTTCATGTCGTTGTATAATGTGGATAAGTTCAGGGACTTCGTGTTGAAAAGCAGCTTCTTGGAACGATTCGAGGTGGACGAAACGACCATCGAAAAGGTGAAGCGAAGTGATGTGGAGCTTTTAAAATTTGCCTTTGAATGGATTAAATTTGGTATTTTTGGTCAAAAAGTATTCTCAATCAAAGAAAGTGCGCTGCCCAAAAACGAGGAGCAGGGGTAATGGGACAGCAATTTCGACCCCTTGAAGATGGGGTGTTCCACTTTCGCTGCCATCCGGGCATCTCCTGTTTTACCGAGTGCTGTGCCAGACTCCATTTGATCCTTACCCCCTATGATATTCTGAGAATGAAACATCGACTCGCCCTTCGCTCTGATGAGTTCCTGGATCGTTATGCCGAAACCTTCACCAAAGACGGTACCCGCTTTCCCATGGTGAAGTTGAGGATGGGGCGGGATCAAGAAGGCCGGTGCCCTTTTGTCACCCCTGAGGGGTGCGCCATATATGAAGATCGACCGGGGGCCTGCCGTCTTTATCCGGTGGGCAGGGCCGCTGCCGCCGTACAAGGGCAAAAAACGGCCCGGGAGAGGTTTTTCATTGTGGTCGAGCCCCACTGTCAGGGATTCAAGGAGAAGACGAAGTGGACGGTGGATGAATGGCTGGCCCATGAAGGGGTCAGTGAGTACACGGCCATGAATGACGCGTGGCTCGAAATTGTCTCCTCTCCCAAGAGTCTGGGGCCCAAGGCCCACCTTCAGCAGAAACACCAGATGTTTTTTATGGCCTCCTATAATCTGGACGGCTTTAGAAGATTCATTTTCAAAAGCCCATTTTTGACCCGATTTGAGGTTCCCTCAACACTGCAAGAGGCCGTGGCCACCGATGATGTTACATTGATGAAGTTCGGATTTGAGTGGTTGAAGTTCAGCCTTTTCGGGGAGAAGACCATCCAGCCCAAACGGCAGTTCCGGGCCGTATAACAAGCCCCTCGGGAGAGGAGGGGCCTTGTGGGATTGAGGGCGGGCCATGGCTTGGCGCCGTGAGATCATATGGAGACGGGAGGCCCCTCAGGCCGGACCCGGTTTGATGGGGAAATAGGTATTGCGGGGGAATTTACTTGACAAGATTGGCCCTCTCTCCTTATATGGTAACCGATTTGGCAGTAACGTACAGATAACTCTTAAGATTCTAGTCGAGGCGAATAATGACCGGTGACAATTCTGTGGTAGGTTGTGTCTGTGTGGTCGGGGGCGGAATCGCGGGCATGCAATCCGCACTGGACCTGGCAGATGCGGGATACTATGTTTATCTGATTGAAAGATCCGCTTCCATCGGCGGGGTCATGGCCCAGTTGGACAAGACCTTCCCCACCAATGACTGTGCCATGTGAATTATCTCCCCTAAACTGGTCGAGGTCGGCCGGCATCTCAACATTGAGCTCATCACCCTCTCCGAAGTCACCCGCATTGCAGGGGAGGTGGGGAATTTCAAGGTGGAACTCCTCAAACACCCCCGGTTTGTGGACATGGACAAGTGTATCGCCTGCGGCACCTGCGCGGAAAACTGCCCTAAAAAGGTGGATGACCCCTTTAATGAGGGGTTGATCAAGCGGAAGGCCATATATGTGGATTATGCCCAGGCGGTCCCCTTGAAATACACCATTGATCAAGACAATTGCATCTATTTCCAGAAAGGAAAGTGCCGGGCCTGTGAGAAGTTTTGTCCCACCGGCGCCATCAATTTCGATGAGAAGGAAGAGACCGGGGAACTGAAGGTGGGCTCGGTGATCTTGGCGCCTGGGTTTGAGGCGTTTGATCCGACCGGGCTGGAGGTGTACGGGTATGGTGAGTACGGGAACGTGGTGACCAGCATGGAGTTTGAGCGGATTCTGAGCGCCACCGGACCGTATCAGGGCCACCTGATGCGTCCCTCGGACCAGAAGGCCCCGGAGCGGATTGCCTGGCTGCAGTGCGTGGGGTCCAGGGACCAGAACCAGTGCGATAACCGGTATTGCTCGTCGGTGTGCTGCATGTACGCCACCAAGGAGGCGGTGATTGCCAAGGAACACGCGGACTATGACCTGGACGCGGCCATATTTTTCATGGACATGC
>JAIPDZ010000307.1 GCA_021737425.1 Deltaproteobacteria bacterium | reverse complement strand
TTTCATTAATTCGCCGGTAGCGAGAAAGGCGATTTTGTGTTATTTCCTGAGTGAGGTTTAAGGGTTCAGAGGTTCAAGGTTCAGGGGTAAAGGACCTTTGACCCTTTTTTTGCAGATGTCGCATATGAGGAAAACCTGGAACCATTGAAACTTTGAACCCTCTTCAGCCCATGTCGCACCCCATGGAAATCCTGGAAGGCCTGTATTTTGTCGAACGGGGATATCTCAATGCCAATCACTTTGTGTATGCATCGGATCGACCGGTTCTGATTGATACGGGATACGTGGGGGAGTTTGATGACACCCAAAGAAAGATTGCAGAGCTGGGTGTAAAAGTAGATCAAACCCGGCTCATCATCAACACCCATACCCATTGCGACCACATGGGCGGGAATAGGCAAATCCAAAACAGGTCGGGGTGCGATATCGCCCTTCACAGGGTGGGGAAATACTTTGTGGACACCCGGGACGACTGGTCCACATGGTATCGGTATTTCAACCAGGAAGCTGATTTTTTCCACTGTACCCAGGCCTTGGAAGAGGGCGATGTCATCCCAATGGGGCCCCATAGGTTTGAAGTGATCCACACCCCGGGCCATGCCTCGGACGGGATCGTCCTGTACCATAGAAAGGCAAAAGTCCTGATCTCCGGGGATGCCCTGTGGGAAGATGACGTGCCCGCCATGGTCATGCGGGTGGAAGGAAGTACCTGTGTATTGAATCTCATGGAATCCTTAGAGAGACTTTCCTCCCTGGATGTAAAGATGGTGTATCCCGGGCATGGTCGGCCATTTACGGATTTCAAGCAGGCCGTAATCAAAAGCAAAGAGAGGGCCGGAGACTTTTTGGACCATCGGGAAAAGACCGGTGCCGCCCTTTTAAAAAAAATTACCATCTATACCGTTTTGATGCACAAACAGGTGGAGGAAGAGACCTTTTTTGACGATCTTATGGGGACTTATTGGTTTAAGGAGACCATTGATCTCTTTTTCAATGGCGCGTATCGGCAAAAATATGAAGAGATCATAACCGATTTTTTGCACCGCAATATCCTCAGGCGAAGACACGGCAAATTGTACACCACAATCAAGGCATGAAAAATGATCAAAGGGAAGAAACACATTGAGAATCTAAAGACCATTTTTCGCAATCTCTTGCTCATCGGCCTGGGGAGTCTGCTGTGCGCCGCCTCCATCAACGGCATCCTGATCCCCAAAGAATTTTACGGGGCCGGACTGACCGGAATTGCCCTGCTGATTCATTATGCGTTCCCGGCATTTTCAGTGGCCCTGGTCTATCTAATGCTGAATATCCCCATATTCGGAATGGGATGGGCCTATGTGGGAAAGCGGTTTTTTCTCTACAGCATGGCGGGCATGTTGATTTTCACCGCGGCGGTGAAATGGATCCATCTCCCCATCCCTGTGGAAGACCAGATCCTGAGCGCCCTCTTGGCAGGGATTTTAATGGGGACCGGGACCGGGGTTATCCTCAAGTCCCTGGGGTCGGCCGGGGGGCTGGACATCCTTTCGGTCATCCTCTTAAAACGGTTTTCCATCCGTTTGGGATCCACCATCCTCGCTTTCAACCTGGGCGTCTTGGCCGTGGGCGCTGTACTCTTTTCCCTGGAGCGGGCCCTCTCTACTTTAATCTATCTGTATGTAAATGCCCATATGGTCAACCTGATGGTCACCGGCCTGAGCCAGCGTAAGGCCGTGCATATCATTTCCCCCCAATGGGAGAAGATCTCTCAAAGCATCCTGCAAGACATGCGGCGAGGGACCACCATCCTTGCGGGTCAGGGCGCCTATTCCGGAAAACCGGAGAAGATCCTCTACACGGTGATCACCTTTCGAGAGCTGGCCAAACTCAAGCGGATTATTAACCGCTATGATCCCAATGCCTTCGTGGTGGTCAGCGATACCCTGGAAGTCATGGGCCTGCGGGTGGGGAACCAACCCCACTGGTGATACCTGGTGCCATTCCAAGGGCCGTTCGTGGCGTGAAATTGGGGTTTTGTGGCGTGTTCGGCCTTGAAGGGTTTTTTTCAACAGCGCTGTGGCTTGGGTGCTACCCGGGCGTCAAGGTGAGCGTTCCCTCCTGGTGCGCTTCGGTGTCAGTGCGGTTGGGCCAGGCGGGGTGGTATCGGCCGCTCAGGTAGAGGGGGAGCTGGTCCCTGTAATGGGGGCTTCTGAGCTGGCCGGATTGGCCTGTGGGAAGCACATGCAGGGATCCATTCATGTCGGAGAGGTCCACGATCAGCCGCATGGAGACCCCGTGGGTGACCCCAAAAGGTCGGGTCAGAGGGTATTGCTTTTTATTTATGGTGAGCGCGTTTCCCCCCACCTCAAAGGGCCCTAAATTGAATATACGGTCCAGGGGCTTCTTTTTCCCCAGCACATGTTCAAAGGTCAGGGTGTGGATGTCAGCCCAGTGCCACTGGGTCATGTCGTTCCCCAGCCTTTTTGTCAGCTCTGAGAAGGTCTGTTGGATGCTCAGGCCGATGATGTCCTCCAGGGTTTCCATTTTAGGGGTATCTACATGGTCGAACCAGGCGGATTCCCCTTTTTGGATCATGGCGCTGAGGGCGCGTGAGGGAAAAGCGGATGTTTTCAGGTATTCGGCAAACAGTTCCTCACCCAGTTCATCTTTGAAAATATTGTTCATCATTTTCCGGTAGATCATCTCAAAGAGGGAGGCCCCAGGGCTTTGGCCCTGCATGTTGAAATCCCACTTAGAAAGGATCTCTTTGGCCGTGGTTCCCTCCGGCCCCGCGAATCGCTGTGCCATCACCTGGATGATCCTGGGCGTCAAGTTCGCGGCCAGGGGACAGTGGACATCCTGGTGCATCTCTTTGAAATCCTCGACAGAAAGCTTTTCCTTCCGGGTGAGTAACTGCCGGATGCGGCGGATCCGATCCGGGGGTTCCCAATATCGACTGATGAGATAAGGGTAGGGGTCTCTCACCACTTTGTTGTTGGCCGTGGCAATGAAACCGGCCTTCGGGTTGATCAGGTGGGGCCTTTCTTCGAACGGAACATACCCCTGCCACTCATACTCGCCGCTCCACCCGGGCATGGGGAGGAGTCCGTCTCCTTTGCTCCGGATGGGAACGGTGGCACAGCACCAGTAACCGATGTTCCCCTTGGTATCTGCGAACACAAAGTTCTGCCCCGGCACCACCCAGTATCGGAGGGCCTCCTTCACCTCCTGCACATCCTGTGCCTTCATCAGGAGGGATCCGGCCTGAACCGGCTGGACGGCTTCAGTGAAGGACCATCTGGCGGAAACCGGATACAGGGAGGAGGCCTTGTGGGCATCGGTGACAATGGGGCCGTGACGGGTCAACAGGATCTCGGCTTGGACCGGATCTTTCCCTTTGACCCGGATGGTTTCCAGCTTGACCGTCATATCCTCCCAGTGATCTTTGTACCAGTATTGGCGGGGATTTTCCGGGTTGATCTTTTCCATGTAAAAGTCCACATCGTCCACCATGACGTTGGTGATGCCCCAGGCCACATGGCGGTTTTGACCGATGGGGATGCCCGGAATCCCGGTGACCGCAAATCCGGAGACGTCTATGGTGGGGCAGACCAGATGCACCTCCCACCAGAACGAGGGGTTGGTCAGGGACAGGTGGGTGTCATTGGCCAGCAGGGGTTTGCCGCTGACCGATTTTTGTCCTGAAACCACCCAATTATTGCTGGCGCCGGAGGCCGGGAAGGGGATCGCATCCATGGAAAAGGGTGTATCCAGGATTGTCGATGCCAGTAGGGAGCGGGTTTTGTCATCCGGCCCCATGATGAGCGGGGCATGGTCGGGCCAGGGAGGATAGGCATCCTTGAACTTGTCTGGTCCGACTTTTTTTAAGATTTTTCCGGCGGTCAGATCCACCTTCCATCCTGAACTGAGGGCCCAGGTGATGACCTTTACGGCGGCAATGTAATCATCCGCCTCCCAGGGGTCGGGCTGGTACCGCAGCAGCCTGAATTCAATGGGAAGGCGATCCTTATGAGCGCTCAGATAGGCGTTGATGCCGTTTGTAAAGGCGTTGAACAGGGGGGTATACTGGGCCGGGATCTCCCGGTTCACCCCGGCGGCCGTAAGGGTCCTGAAGTAGCGGTCTACGTTGATGAAATCCTCACCAAAGATTTCGGAGAGCCGTCCCTGGCCCAGACGGCGGGTAAACTCCATTTGCCACAGCCGATCCTGGGCCATGGCAAACCCGAAGGCAAAGTAGAGGTCGGGCTCGTTTTGGGCATAGATATGGGGAACCCCGTGGGTGTCCCTGACGATCTCCACGCTCTCATGGATGCCCGGCATCCGAATGGTGCCTGAGGTCTGAGGCAGACTCTTCTGAACCATGGATTGAAACCACAGATAGCCGCCGCCCGCAGCAAGTCCCGTGAGGCAGACCAGAACGCAGAAGATGATAAATATCCATTTTTTCATAGGTCCATATCCTTATCAGAAGAACACGACCTTTGTCCAGTTGAACATGTGTTCAGGTGTCGGTGTTCAGGTTTCAGAATTCGGATTTGCTGACACCCGAAACCTGACACCTGACACCTTTATCGCTAATGATTCAAAGGCGTTAATCTCAACAAATCATCTTCATTTTTTTGCACAGAAGTTTTGATCTAAGCGGCTAACGCCCCCAGAACTGGGTTTGGGGGCGGGGAAGCTGAGTGGCCATCAGGGTGTGAATATACTGGTTGAACCCGTCCGGCGTACCCTTTTCCAAGGTATCTATCTTCTCATAGAGCCGATCCATAAGGTCCTTGTTTTGAAGCATCTCCGTCGGATGCAGGCCGAAATACCCGGAACGCTGAAGCAGTGCATAGGCCTGTTGATCCCTCTGGGGCAAAGACAAAAAGTGATCCAGGGCCTCCAGCATCCGGTCCTTGTCCTGATCCAGGACGCCGTCCACATGCATCAGGAGATTCAGACTGAAATCCCCGCAGCGGAAGTGGGAAGGCATCTTGTCCAGGTGGTACAAGAGTCCCCGGATTTCAGATACGATTTCCGAGTCGCTCAGGGGTG
>JAIPDZ010000306.1 GCA_021737425.1 Deltaproteobacteria bacterium | reverse complement strand
AAGATGAAGAAAAAGGCGACTATCATCAGAACAGGTAATAGGGTAAGTCTCTTTACGGGCTTCATGGCATCCCCCTTTCCGGCTGTAAAACCGGGCGTCTAATTTTTGCGACGCACCGGCTTTCATTCATAACCGATGGTATCCCGGATAATGCCAGGATACAGGAACAATCCTCCCTGACGCCTTGAGCAGATCACCTCCTTTCAACCGCTGTTCGGAATTAACCTGTGAAGTACGGATTTACCTTCTTCAAAACGACCCTTGTCGGAATACAGACCCCAATGCAGGCCTACGGCCGCAACCAAATCAATGGCCAGTGTTCAGGTTTCAGGTTTCAGCAAACAACAAACCCTGACACCCGTCGAAGATCCCGCTATCGCTATCTGCGGGGAAACCTGACACCTTTATCGCTAATGATTCAAAGGCGTTAACCTCAATAAAACATCTTCGCTTTTTGCATAGAAGTTTCAATCTAAGACTCTAATAAGGGCGCCCCCTCAAGGTCATCATTGTTTGAGCTGTGCCATGGCGTCACACTGGTTCTTCAAATGGCTTTTCATCAGGCTTTCGGCCTTTTCCGCATCCCTCCGGCGAAACGCCTCCAAAAGCTGGCGATGTTCCAAAATGGAATCTTCAAACCGCCCTTTCAGATTCAAGGACTGAAAACGGTACAGCAGGATCTGCTGCCTGAGGCCGTTGACGATTTGATTGAGGGTGTGGTTCCCGGCCAGCTTCTGCACGTATGCATGATAGCGGTTGTTGTGCCGGATGTAGGCCTCCTGGTCCCGCTGCCTGAATTTTTCCTCCAGGACCCCGTGCAGGGCCTCCAGGTGCTGGAATGCCCTGTCGGTCATTTTCTCGGCCGCGGTTCGCGCGCAGACGCCTTCTAAAACGCTCATGACATCGAACATTTCCTTTATGCTTTTAAAGGTGGGTTTGGATACATATGCCCCCCGGTTGGGGACCAGCCTCACCAACCCCTCCACGCTCAGCACACGCAATGCCTCCCGCAGCGGGGTTTTACTGATCCCCATGGAGGCACAAAGTCTGTCTTCCTTTATCTTGTCACCTTCCTTGAGTTCGCCGGTCATGATCATTTTCCTGAGATTCTCGGCGATTTCCTCATGAAGGGTTTTTTTTCGGATGGCTTTCATTTTTTCTCTGAAATGAAGCGGGGTTGAGGACGCTGTAATCATTATCTAAAAAGGGCTGCCATAATTTAATAAATAATAAATAATAATATTTTCAGATTGTCAAGCGATTTTCTGGCAGCCGGGTATATGGCCAGGGTGGGACCATGCATGGTAAAAGGCCCGAAGGGGTTGCCTTGGGCGGCGTATTGGACTAAAAGGGATGTCATGAAGCAGATAAGCGCCATCGGGTTCGATCTCTTTAACACCCTGATCATCGCCCAGGGGGATGCCTTGAACGATGCGGTGGGCAGACTCGTACACAGCCTGCATGAAAGCGAATTTGAATTTGAATCAGGTCCCTTCAGGAAGATCCACCGGGAAGAGGCGGTGGGGTTTATTCACAGGGCCAACAAGGAGGGTCTGGAAACCCACAACAGCATCTGGATCAGTGCCGCCCTCAAAAGATTCGGATACGTGGTCCCGCCCCACGATACCCGGATTTCCGCAGCCGTGGACGCCTATTTTTCCGCCTTCTTTGACCACTGCAGCCTTATTCCCGGCACCCGGGGGATGCTCAGGGTTCTAAGTGAACGCTATCGGCTGGGGCTCCTCTCCAACTTCACCCATGCACCGGCGGCCCTGGGTCTTGCAGACCATCTGGGTCTGCGCCCTTTTTTTGATGTGGTGGTCATCTCCGGAGAACTGGGCTTCCGCAAACCCCACCCCATGATGTTTGAGCGGCTCGTGGAGGGGCTGAAGGTCTCAAAGGACCACATGATCTACGTCGGGGACGATCCGGAAACCGATATTATCGGGGCGGTTGGGGCGGGGATTCAACCGGTGTGGATGACCTATGTGCGGGATCATCACCTTGCTGCGGTGCCGGGATACCTTTCCAACGCCGGACAACTGCCTGGGGATGATGTCCCCAGAATCTCCACCTGGGAAGACCTGTTTCTTTTCCTGGATCAATGGGATTAACTGGGGCTTTTATTATCTCTGAAGGCTCCCCAATGGTCATTGTACCGCCCCGTATCCGGGATAACGGGTTAGTGTAAAGGAGGTCATATGGAAGAGATGCTGCAAACCGTAAAAGTGGCGGTGGTCCAATCCAATCCGGTCCTGTTTGACGGGGAGGCCACCGTGGAGAAGGCCTGCAGGCTGATCCGTGAGATTTCAGCCCAGGATGTGAAATTGATCCTTTTTCCCGAGGCCTTTATCCCGGCCTACCCCCGGGGGCTCGGCTTCGGCGCGGTGGTGGGGAGTCGAAGCGCGGCTGGACGTCGCACCTTTGAGCGCTACTGGGCCCATGCGGTGGATGTACCTGGACCTGCCACCCACACGCTGGGCAAGGCCGCCCGTGACGCGGGTGTTTATCTCGCCATCGGGGGGATCGAAAGGGAAAGCCGGTTCGGGCGCGGAACCCTGTATTGCACCCTGCTCTATTTCGGACCGGACGGACAGCTCTTGGGCAAACATCGAAAACTCAAACCCACCGGGTCCGAGCGATTGATCTGGGGGGAAGGAGACGGCAGTACCCTGCCGGTCTTCGACACCCCCATCGGCCGGGTGGGCGGCCTGATCTGCTGGGAGAATTATATGCCGCTGGCCCGCATGGCCATTTACGGCAAAGGGGTTGAAATATATCTGGCCCCCACGGCCGACCCACGGGATACCTGGCATGCCACCCTCCAGCACATTGCCTGTGAAGGCCGCTGTTTTGTGTTGGGGTGCAACCAGTTTCTGACCCGGGATATGTTCCCGCAGGACCTGGAAGGCCTGGAAGACCTCAAAGATCAGCCCCATATCATGTGTCGCGGGGGGAGCGCCATTGTCTCTCCCCTGGGAGAGGTGCTGGCCGGTCCCCTGTACGACCAGGAAGGGATCCTGTATGCGGATCTAAATATGGGTGAGATTGCCCGCGGCAAATTCGATTTCGATGTGGTGGGCCACTATGCACGGCCCGACGTATTTCAGCTTCGGGTCAATGATCAGCCGCTCCTCCCGGTGAGCAATAAATCCGATGACCCGGCGCCATAGACTTTTCATATCGAGCCGGATCGAATCGCACCCATTTTAACCCCAGCCACGCACCTGAAATGGGTTCAGTCCATCTATACGGGTTCGGTAGCTATGCCGTATGTCCCATCACTTGAGGCCTGCCCCTCGATAGGCATTGTGTATTGCCCTTACCTTGTCTTTGTTATTCAAGGCTAACCACTTTTCACTTTCATCGACGGACCAGTTCGGATTGATCCGAAGCACTCTCTCGGCCTCTGAACGGGCCTCAGCTTGCTGATCCAGGAAGGAGTAGGAGCATACCAAGACGAGGCGTGCAAGGATATCATTGGGCTCTATGCGGATTGCCTTCTGAGCGGCGGTGATCGCTTCTTCATACTTCTCCGAGACAACATATGCCCATGCCAAATTATGAAAACAGTTGTTTAGAGGATACGGCATAAGACCGACGGCCTTTTCCAGGACCGGGACCGCCTCATCAGCCTTATCCATCATCATAAGGACATGTCCTAACGTCATGCAAGCATCCGCACAGTTGGGATCCATCTCAAACGCCTTTTCTGCCTTCTCAAGAGCCTCATCATAATTTCGCATCAAGACATCGATACGGGCTAATATTGTGTGTGGGAACGGAATATCTTCTAACGCCGTAGATTGCCTTGATAGTTCAGCTGAACGCTTCAAAGACTCTACAGGAGACTTACTAAAACCAAGCCTTACATCCTGCAATTCGATAAGAGCAAGTAATGTATATCCAGCATGATAGTTGGGATGCAAATCGATAATCCCTGTTGCTAACTTACGCGCTTTGATATTGTCCTCTTGTTTAAGACTCAAAGCCAAATGCCTTCCTGTAAGGAATTTCAAATAGGCATCAAGGCTCGTGGCGCCTTTACCATAATAACGGGCTTGTTCCCCTTCAGTAAGATGGACCTGTAATGCGGACACTATTTTCATGGTTATCTCATCTTGTATCGAAAAAATGTCTTTCCCTTCTCGATCATATCGCTCACCCCAAATATGATTTCCGGTGGCAGCATCGACGAGCTGTGCTGTTATCCGAAACTTATCAGCACTCTGTCGGACGCTCCCTTGAAGTTGATACTGGCCACCTAACCTGCGGCTCGCTTGCTCCCCATTGCCGGGTTCTCCCCGGTCCATAAAAGAGAACTTTTCGGCGACAACATTTAGCTCGTGAATCTTGGATAGAGCCGTGGTAATTTCCTCTGTCAATCCTTCAGCGAAAACCTCCTGGCTCATGCCATTGTCCAGGGTAGCAAACGGCATTACCATAATAGAGGGCTTTTCAGGCTGTGGAGGTAAAGGCTTATCCGGCGTCCCAGCCTTTCTCAGAGCCGAAAATAATTTCTCCGTTTCCGTAGGATCCTTGAATGCTGACATCTTTTCAAGTGAGTCCAATGAGAGCCCTGGCTTCAATCTCAGTACCTCTTCGACTTCAGATCGAGCCGCTTTTTCAAGGCCCATCATACTATAGGTAGCAGCGAGAGAAAGCCTCGCCATAAAGGCATTCGGTTCTCGTTGAATTGATTTTTTGTATGCGGAGACTGCTTGATCAAAACGCCCTCTAACGCGTAGTGCATCACCGTAGGTTAGGAAATAGCGGCTCGGGGCAAAAGGGTTGCGTCGAATCTCCTTCTCCAACAACAGGATGGCTTCCTCCGCTCTGCCCGCATAAGTTAACGTCGCAGCATACCAGTATGTGACATCTTCCCCCTTTGGGTTGAGAGCCATACCCTTTTCTCCTTCAGCAATGGCCCTATTCCAATCCCTTTTCAAGAAGTATAGGTGTCCCAACAGGGCGTGAGGCTCAGCGCGCCCTTCATCCAGGAGAATAGATTTGTGTGCCAGTTCGATGGCCCTGTCGAGAGACTCAGCGGAAAAGCTGCCAGT
>JAIPDZ010000305.1 GCA_021737425.1 Deltaproteobacteria bacterium | reverse complement strand
GGGCACCTTTATCTTTACCTTCTTTATCGGGACCGTAAAAGAGGTATGGGCCTCGGGAAACTGGGGGGAACTCATCTCTTTCAAGGTATTCTTCTCCGTTGGCCTGTTCATCTTCTCTTTCTTCATCCCGAAGATCATCAAAAAAATCAAGGGACAGGACGCGGCCGTAAAAGGGTCTCAGGCATGAGGATACCAACCTCAGAAAGCAGTGGGGATCGGTTGAAAAAATGAAGGAGAGAAATTGAAAATGGAATGGAAAATTTCCCCACGGATCAGCGACATACTACATAAGGCTCAGGACTTTGCAGGGATCAGCAGGAAGGAGGCCTTATGGCTGCTGGGCCTTGACCTTGAGGCCAAAGAGACCTATGCCTTAATGGAAATCGCCAACCGGCTTTCCAGGGAGCAGTTCAAGGGTAAAGGAGAGAACCATCTCCATATCGGGGTAAACGTAGAGCCCTGTCCCTACAACTGCAGTTTTTGTTCCCTGACGGCCAAGGCCGGGATTTTCAAGGAACGGGTGACGTTCCCGGAGGAAGAGATCCTTGGATGGGCCAGGATGGGGGAGGCCCAGTCCGCGGACGGCCTGAACGTGATGACCACCGGGACCTTCTCTTTTGAGCGGCTGCTGGAAATCGGAAGGCTGCTCAAAAAGGAGGTCGCCGTTCCCCTGGTGGCCAACACCCGCGACATCACCCATCGGGAAGGGGAAATGCTCCTCGATGCCGGCTTTGTGGGGGCCTATCACGCGGTCCGCCTGGGTGAAGGGAGGGATACCCCGTTTAAAAGAGAAAAGCGCATCCAAACCATCCAGGTCCTCAATGACGTGGGATTGCTCTGGATGAACTGCATCGAACCGGTGGGACCGGAACATGATCCGGATGAAATCGTGGATCTCATGTTTCTGGCAAGAAAGCATCAGGCTGTATACAGCGGGGTGATGCGGCGCATTAATTTTCCAGGGTCTCCCATGGAAAATTACGGGATGATCACGGAACGGGAAATGGCCCGGATGGTGGCGGTCAGCCGGCTGGTGATGGGAAGTGTGCCACGCGCCCACTGCACCCATGAACCCCACTCCGCCTCCCTGATGGCGGGCGCCAACCTCTTTTTCCCTGAAGTCGGGGCCAGCCCCCGGGACGGGCTGGCGGACACAGGGGAAGGCCGGGGAAAAAGCCTCGCTGCCTGCAGGGAGTTATGTAAGGAAATGGAATGGAACCCCGACCTTCCATCCAATTGTTTTGTCGTTCACGAATCGTGGAGCCCAAGAAATGCACACGGTCCCATGCAGGGCAAGGGGGGGTTCACATGATACCTTTTCTGACAAGAGCTTTCGGAATATGGATGGGGGTGGCAGGCCTTTTAATGTTCTCCTTCACCGTTGCAACGGCAGAAGACCTCAGGGTGGGTACCTGGAAGACGGCCCAGACCATACAACCCTTCTTTTATGGAAAATTTCTCCCCAGAGGCTTCAAAACCGAGATATATCCCTTTACCAATCCGGCCGATCAGAAGACGGCCCTGCTGGCCGGAAGCCTGGACATGTGCGGCACGACCCTGGCCCATGCCATTCATTCGGCATCACGGGGGCAACCCGTCTCGGTGGTGGCGGCCCTGTGCAACAAATGCTCGGCCTTAGTGGTCAAAAAAGGGGGACCGGTCCGGCGAATTGCAGACCTCAAGGGGAAAAGAATCGGATACGTGCCCGGGACCATGCATGAAATCCTGCTCAGGGAAACCCTGGTCCGGAATGGACTTTCGCCGGACCGGGACGTGGTTCTGATGCGTGTGGATTTCTTTGATATGGGAACGGCCCTGGCCAGGGGCGGCATCGATGCCTTCCTGTCCGGAGAGCCCTTCCCGACGCTTTCCGTGGACCAGGGGTACGGTGAAATCCTGGCCTACCCTTACTATGGGGAGTCCATCGGGGCCATCAATGCCGGAATGCTGGTCCGGAAAGATACCATTCGAAAGAATCCAGAACAGGTAACAGCCCTGGTGACCGCCCATGTTGAGGCGACCCGATACCTCCGGAACCATCCGGAGGCTTGGCTCAAACGGGCCGCATCATTCGGTACCGAGTTCCGGGTCTTACAGAAGGCAGCACCCAATATGGAGTTGGCCTGGCACATGGATGCCGATTTCATCAAAAAGGCCCGAGCCCTGGGCAAACGGATGGAGGCCCTCGGGGTCATCAAGGGCCAACCCGATTATGATCAGCTTTTTGATCTATCTTTTGTAAACAAGGCGCATCCCTGATGAAACCCATGGACGAGCGCAATCGAAAAGGGGCGTGGGCGCTTTTGCCCTGGGCCATCCCGTGCACCTTTCTTTTCAGCTGGTGCATGGTCAGTGCGGCCGGCCTGGTTCCCCGGTACCTGCTCCCTGACCCGCTCCATATCGCCGGGACCGGCTATAGTTATATCTTTGGCACACCCGAGGCGGGACCATATGCGGGCCGTTTTCTGAACGATGCTGGAGCAAGCCTGCTACGGGTGGGCTGCGGTTTTGCGCTTGCCGTAGCAATAGGCCTCCCCTTGGGCATCCTGTCAGGACGGCTTTGGGTCTTCCAGAGGCTCATGGGTACAACGGTCAATGCACTGAGGGCGGTGCCCGGGATTACCTGGCTTCCTCTGGCCCTGGTCTGGTTCGGAATCGGGATGAAAACCACGGTATTTCTGGTGGCACTGGCCGCCTTTTTTCCTATTTTTCTGAACGCTGCGGCCGGCGCCAGGCAGGTCAATCCCCTCCTTCTTCAGGCCGGCGCCATGATGGGCGTGAGAAGGCTCCGAGGCACTTTTGCCATCCTCCTCCCCGGCGCCATGCCCAATCTAATGACCGGTTTGCGGCTGGGCCTGGGGATCTCCTGGGCCTATCTCGTCCTGGGCGAACTGACCGGGGTTCCCAACGGTCTGGGGGCGGTCATCATGGACGCCCGTATGCTGGGCCGTATCGATATGATCGTTGTCGGAATCATTGTCATCGCCATCATCGGCAGGGTGAGTGACCAACTGCTCCAGTCCGGTATGAAGTTCTGCTTCAAGAGTGCCGGGAGGATGGCATGACACCCCGCCTGAAGGCAGTGCCCCTTAGGCGCTCCGGAGTAAAGGAGAAGATACTTCACATCGATCGTCTTTCCAAGGGATTCCACACGGCCAACGGGTATGTGTCGGTCCTGGATAATGTGAGGTTTCAGGCGGAGGGCGGGGAGTTGATCGCCATCCTCGGCAGGAGCGGGTGCGGTAAGTCGACCCTTCTGAAAATCGTGGGAGGCTTTATCCCCCCAGGTTCCGGTAAGGTGTTGCTGAATGGCAGCCCGGTCAGAAGTCCGGGACCGGACCGGTGTGTTATTTTTCAAGAGGACGCCCTGTTTCCTTGGTTGACGGTGCAGGAAAACATTGCTTTTGGTTTGAGAGGGCAGAAGCAGGATAAAAGATCCAAGGCACACCAAGTGGAACGATTCCTCGGGCTGGTGGGGTTGAGCGAATTCAGGGATTATCTTCCCAGAGCCCTTTCCGGCGGCATGAAGCAGCGGGTGGCCCTGGCCAGGGTCCTTATCCTGCAACCCCAGGTCCTCCTCATGGATGAGCCGTTCGCCTCTCTCGATGCCCAGAGCCGCGAGGAGATGCAGAATTTACTCCTGTCCCTGTGGCAGGAGCTGGGACACACTATTTTGTTTGTCACCCATGACGTGAGCGAAGCAGTCATCCTGGCAGACAGGATACTGCTCATGGACAAGAGCCCGGGACGAATCCGGGAAGAAATTGGGTTGAATCTACTTAGACCTCGGGAAAGAGAAAGCGGCGCCTTACTGGATTTTAGCCGCAGGCTCCACCAGGCGCTTCGGGATTAGCGGCGGGAAAGACGCCTAACCGTCGCTTTTCATTCCCCGTCTGCCAATGGCGTAGGTGCCCCCCTTTCCCGTGAAAGGCAGAATCAGCAGCCACGGCAAGGTGAGGCGGGAGGCTTCCCGAAACTGGTTCAGACCGATGGTCATTTGCTCATGGCCGTTCCTGGGTTGAGCCCGGTACGTACCGCATATCCTATCCCACCACGGCAGGTTAAAACCGAAGTTGCTGTTGGTTTCAAAGGGAAACACCGAATGGTGGACCCGGTGCATGTCCGGTGTCACCACCAACAGGCGCAGGAACCGGTCCACCCCCAGGGGGATGAAGAAGTTGCCGTGGTTGAACATGGCGGTTCCATTGAGCACGATCTCAAAGATGATCACCCCCACTGGCGGCGCCCCCAGCACGATGATGGCCCCGGCCTTAATGCCCAGGGAGATGATGATCTCCAGAGGATGAAAACGGGTACCGGTGGTCAAATCGATGTCCAGGTCCGCGTGATGCATCATATGCAGCCGCCATAAAATGGGGACTGCATGAAACATCAGATGTTGCATATAGACCACAAAATCGAGGACAATTACCGTAATCACCAGCTCCAGCCAGAAGGGCCACTCAACGGTGTTCAACAATCCCCAGCCCTCATGCCCGATCCATACGGAGACCCCCACGGCCCCTGCAGGCGCCAGCAGCCGCAACATGAAGGTGTCAATGAACACGATGCCGATATTGCCGAACCATCGACTCTTCTTGGAGGTGGTAAGGGCCCGGCGGGGGACGATCAGTTCCACCAAGGCAACGGCCAAAAAGATGCCCACAAAAAAAGACATTCGGATAGCTGCTTCATGGGCGGTTACAAAATCTGTCATGGCATGGACTCCTTTAACAGGCCGAATTTGTCTGTTTCACATAAGGTGCTTGTTTTGAACGCAGTGTTCCGGATATGGCGGCGATTCCTCAAAAAGCGGGGCAACCTGAGCCCGCCATTACGGTCATCAATATCGGGCAAACGGAGGTTCCGGAAAGGTTTCGGTCAACTCGATCACCTGCATCCGCTCCTCCTCAAGGGTCTTCTTCAGGGCACGGGCGAGATCCTCTGGCGAAGCCACCTGCTCGGCCTCAATCCCAAACGACCGGGCAAGCAGGGTGAAATCGGGGTTGGTCAGGCCGGCTTCGTGGGAATGGCCATAATAGGTCTTCTGAAGGTGCTTGATCACCCCAAA
>JAIPDZ010000017.1 GCA_021737425.1 Deltaproteobacteria bacterium | reverse complement strand
TTTCAATCCAGAAATGCGCAATTTTTCGCAAGGTCAAGGAAAACAAGGAGTTACGAGGAGGCGTACGATAGTACGCCGCACAAGGAACTCCGCAGTTTGACGCCGAGATTGCGGAAAAGGGCCATTTATGGATGGAAACAAATTAATCATTGATCCGTTGCCCATGATGGTGATATAAATGCAGAAGAGGTTTCCATAGCGACCTACTTCAAATGTGTGCAACAATGAAAGTCCATGATATTGATCAAATTAACCCTGTCTGTTATTACCTGCATTATCGCCCTGCTTTTTGATGCTCAAAATGCACTCGCCTGGGGGCCGGGGGTGCATACCGCCATTGCCTTGGGTTCTCTGGATGGGGCCGGTTTCATCCTCCCGTCCATCGCCAAGGTGATAACGGCATTTCCCATAGAGTATCTGTACGGGGCCCTGTCCGCTGATTTTTTTATTGGGAAGGGAAAGCGGAAGCGCCGGAATCCCCATGATTGGGAGGGTGGATTTCAATTCTTAAACCAATCCACCGATGATTGTGAAAAGGCCTATGCCTGGGGGTTCCTCTCCCACCTGGCAGCCGACGTCATCGCCCATAATTACTACATCCCCAATCTGATAAGCGCGTACCCTGGCAAGGGGAACATGGGACATCTGTTTTGGGAGTTACGGGCCGATTATGTGGTCGGGCCCGGCTATACCCGAATTGCCAAAGGGGTACTGGCCATGGACCATCAGGTCTGCGACAATCTCCTGAAACTCATCGGCGGAAAACGAAAGAAGGGGCTTGGCACCAAAAAGCGGTTTTACACCCAGACCGTCCGGTTTTCGGATTATCTGTATACCACACGGGATCTCTTTTTTGAGCCCAAGGCGTTTCGGAGGGAGGTTTTCAACAATTATCTTGCAGTGATGGTGGACATCTCCTGCAGGCTTTCCAAGGATTTCCTCACCCATCCGGATTCCTCCCCGGGTCTCCTCCACGATCCCATGGGGCGGGAAAATCTCCTTCTGGCCAACAAGAAGGGCGCCTTCAGACGTCTTTTTGCCCCGCACCGTCCCATTCACCGGTTTGACGTAAACAAAGACCTTCTCTCCGTATGAATGTTATTCGCGTCCTTCCAGAACAGGTGGCCTCCCAGATTGCAGCCGGCGAAGTCATTGACCGGCCCGCCTCTATTGTCAAGGAACTGATCGAAAACAGTGTCGATGCCCGGGCCCGGAGGATTACGGTCCGGATTGCAGAGGGCGGGAAGCGCTTGATCAAGGTCAGTGACAACGGGGTGGGCATGTCCCGAGACGATTTACTCCTCTCTGTGGAAAGGCATGCCACCAGCAAGTTAAGGGAAGCGGATGAACTCTCCAGGGTGAAGTCCCTCGGATTTCGGGGGGAAGCCCTCCCCAGTATGGCCGCCGTATCCAAAATGCAAATCACCTCTCTCCCCCCAGACCAGGTGGTCGGGTACCGGCTCACCGTTTCAGGGGGAAAGCCCCCGGAAATAGCCGAAACAGGGACACCGCCCGGTACCATCGTGGAGGTCAAAGACCTCTTTTTCAACATGCCGGCCAGGCGCAAATTTCTGCGCACCAGCCGGAGCGAACTGGGCCATATCATTGAGGTGATGGGCCGCGCGGCCATGCCGTTTCCTGAGATTCACTTCAGCCTGGTGGAAGGGACCCGGTCCATCCTGACGCTCCCTGCATCCACGGCCCCTCTTGAGCGGCTCGCCGCCCTCATGGGTCGAGAGGTGGGCCAGGCCATGACCGAAGGGGAAGAATGCCATGACGGGATCCGCATACAGCTCTACGCGGCGCCCCCTGAATTCTCAAGAAACCGGGGAGACCGGCTGTATGTGTATGTGAACGGCAGGAATATCAGGGACAGGCTGGTGACCCGGGCCATCATGGAGGGGTATGGGCAGCGGCTGATGAAAGGGAAATATCCGCAGATCGTCCTCTTCCTGGAAATGGATCCTTCCCAGGTGGATGTAAACGTACACCCCACCAAACAGGAGGTCCGGTTCAGAGAGACCCACAAGGTATTTCACACCATCGTTTCCGCCATCAACAGCAGACTCACCCCTGCTTCTCCCTCCCCGTGGCGCACGGACCCCCTTGCACCCGAATCCCCCCCCGAATCCCCCTTTCTCCCTTTTGCAGAAATCGCCGAACCGGGCTCACCCCCCTATGGGAAGGCGGAAGGGATGGGGACCGTAACGCAGGGCCCCCTTAGGCCCGGGGAACGAACCCTCCTGAATCAGGGCACTGAGATTATCGGCCAGCTGGGCAGTACCTATATCCTGTGCCAGGTTCAAGACGGGCTTTTGATGGTGGATCAGCATGCAGCCCATGAACGGATCGTTTACGAGCATCTGCGCTCATCCCTGAAGCACTCCCAAATCCAGATCCAAACCCTGCTCCTTCCCCCGGAACTGGAGTTGACGTCAAAGGAAAAACAGATCGCCCTGGATCAAAAGGAGCGGCTTGACGCCCTGGGGATCGACCTGGCCCACTTTGGCGGAAACACCTTTATCTTGAGATCCGTCCCGGCCATGTTGGAAAACATCTCCTGGTCGGCCTTTGTTTCCGAGCTGCTGGCTCAACTCACCGACGGGCCATCGGATGACATGGCGGTGCTGGATAAGGGGATAACGGTCATGGCCTGCCACGGCGCCGTCAGGGCGGGACAGCGCATGTCCCTCGAGGAGATGCATCGGCTCATGGATGAACTCAATGAAACGGAATTGCCCACCAACTGTCCCCACGGCAGACCCGTGTTCAGGCATTTTTCTTACCTAGAACTGGAAAAGATGTTCAAGAGGGTGATTTGAGCGGCACTTTTGATCCGGCATTGCCACCACCCAAGTGTATTGTTGTCGCAGGCCCCACCGCCACCGGCAAGACCGCTTTTGCCGTGGAATTGGCCCGCCGCCTGTCCGGTGAAATCGTCAACGCCGACTCCATGCAGGTCTATCGAGGTATGGATGTGGGCACGGCCAAACCGGACCATGCCGAGAGAAAGGGGATCCCCCACCATCTTCTGGATGTGGCGGCACCGGACGAACCCTTTAACGCCGCCGTGTACCGGCGCCTGGCAATGCCGGTGATCATGGATATCTGTTCCAGGGGAAAGGCCTGTTTTGTGGTGGGCGGTACCGGATTGTACATCCGAGCGCTCCTGGGCGGGTTGATGACGGCCCCGCCCTCTGATGCCGGCCTGAGAGCAAGATTACGCGCCCAATGCGACGCCCTGGGCACCTCCCGTCTGCACCACAGGCTGGTCCGTTTGGACCCCGCATATGCCCAAAAGGTTCACCCCAATGACCGGGTCCGCATCATCAGGGGCCTTGAAATCATCCAACTTACGGGCCAGGTCCCTTCCCAACTCATGGAAGACCACGGCTTTACGGACCAAACTGTAAAGTGTCTGAAGATCTGTCTCCACGTGGATAGAAACCGTCTGTATGATCGAATCAATGCCCGCACCGAAACCATGGTGGAAAAGGGACTCATCCGGGAAACCGAAGCCCTCCTTAAGGAGGGGTATTCCCCGGACCTCAAACCCATGAAGGCCATCGGATACAGGCATATGATCCGCTATCTAAACGGCACATGGACGCTGGAACAAGCCACGGAAAGACTCAAGCGGGATACGCGCAGATATGCCAAACGACAACTGACATGGTTCAGGGCCGAACCCGACATGATCTGGTTGACGCCCGACGCCATGGGAGCAGCCCTGACCCGCATTACATCATTCCTGGTTGAAACCGCTTGACCTTTACGGGCTAATTTCTTATTTCATATAAAAGAGAATGAAACATGGTTAGATAAATCGCAGCCCGACCGCCGAAGAATCCTCTCCGTCAGATTACGGGAGGCCATCCCGCGGGGGGCAAGACCCAAAGATATGACTGCAGATCCTGAAAACGGCCGGCATATGGGTGTTGGCCGGTTCAAAGGGGCGCTGCCTGGAGGGTTTATCCATGGATTTCATCACGTCTAAGAGCCTGAAATATTTATCTGCCCTCATGGCATTGACCTTTTTGTGCCTGTGGGGGGGATGCACCCCTCGAAAGGGCGTCCCTGAAGACGTACTGGACACCCCCCGGCACCACATCTCAAGCGGTTTCAAGCTGCTCAAAAAGGACTACCTTTTCCATGCGGAAAGAGAATTCAAGCTGGCCCTGCAGCTGGACCCCCAGTCCTGGAACGCCCATCGGGGATTGGGCCTGGTCTATGCTGAAAAAAATGAGTTTACACCCGCCTTGGCCCATATGCAAAAGGCCGGAGCCGGTGCACAGACCGATGAGGCCCGGGCCCTGGTGGACGCGGGATTCATGCGGATTTATATCCGGCAGGGCACAGAAGGCTGGTTTGAGAAGGTCCGCCGGCGTTATGCCGACGCCCTCTCGCACGATCCAGGCCTGGCCGATGCCCATTATTACATGGGCGTGGCTTTCAAAAGAGAAAACCGCCTAACCGAAGCCAGAGGCGCTTTTACAAAGGTCGTAGAGCTGGATAAGGGCCTGCTACCAGAAGCCCGGCAGGAACTGCAGGCCATAGACCGCATGGAAAAAGGGGAGTAGGCCCCACGGCCATCCACGCGGACATCATGGTATTGCGCCCTTTTTACTCTGCTTCATCCCGGGGATCCCATATGATTAGAAGGGGCATTCGGTGCATCCCCATCCCAAAGACGGTGCTCCTGTTGGCTTTTGCCTGCTATCTGCTTTTCCTCCCGCTTCCTTCACGGGCCCAATCCCAAGACCGTGTCCGGAGCGCACCTCTCTTGGCCATAGGGACCGTTCCCATTTCCGGTCATAACCCGGCCCTGGCCAAAAAACGGGCCGTTTCCCAGGCCCTGAACAAGGGGATGGAAGCCTATATTGTCCGTCGACTGGGAGACCGGGACCTGATCCAGAATTTGGACAGAATCGCCCACGAGGTCATCCCCGTTGCCGGGGAGGGGATCCAGAACTTCAACATCCTGGCAGAACAAAGATCGCAAGACCAGTACACCGTACTGGTGAGAATAAAGGTCAACGAGGAAATCGTTGGGGACATGCTTCGGGATGCCGGCATAGTGCTCACGCCGGGCCCTGCCATTAAGATCCTTTTGCTGGTCTCTGAAATCACCGGAGGCGACATTGCCTACTGGTGGCAGGACCCTCAATCAGCCCCGGCGCTCACCGCTACGGAAGTGGCGCTTTTTCAGGCGTTCCAGGACAGGGGGTTTCACCCCGTCAACCGATCTTTGAATCCCCCCTTCGTAACCCCCGGTGCCAGCATGACCTCCCCGGAACCCTCCATCCCGGATCTCCTGGAATGGGGGAGGCGTTTTGACGCCCATATGGTGATATACGGGCAGTGTCAAATGGCGGATCCCCAAAAGATCTCCCTTTCGCTCAACGCCCTGCACGTGGACCAGGAGATGCTGATCTGCCAGGAATCCGGGGTGGCGGAAATGGATGCCCAGGAGGCGCCGTCAAAAGCAAAAAACCAAGCCCTGCGGCAGTTGGTTAGACAACTCATCGCTGAATTGGGGCCCTGTATCATGCGGGCCGTTGCCGAGGAACGGGGGAAGCGCAGCCAAATTCATATTACCCTCGAAGGGATTCACACCTACAAACAGTTCATGCGGCTAAGGACATTTCTGCAGCAGGACATTGCGGGCGTAGAACGGGTGACTCCTTCGCGGATCAAAGAAAACAGTATATCCGCCATTGTGGAGTTTCAGGGAGACCGGGAGACCTTTACGACACGGGTGTTGAATCACCAAAGACCGCCGTTTGTGCTGCGGGTGGGCCAAAAGCAGGCCGGCCATATTGTGTTTGATATCGAGTAAACCCATGACCATCCCCAATCTGATTACCACCCTGCGGATCATCCTTGTCCCCATCTTTGTCATCTATCTGATCAATGATCATTCCCTGGGTGCACTCGCCGTCTTTATGGTGGCCGGCCTAAGTGACGGGGCCGATGGATTCCTGGCCCGCCTTTTGGATCAAAAGAGCACCCTCGGGGCCTGGCTTGATCCCATGGCCGACAAGCTTCTCCTGGTCGCCGCATTCATCATCCTGGCCGTGAGGGAGTTTATCCCTAACTGGCTCACGGTCATTGTCATCACCCGGGACGTGCTGATCCTTCTCGGCGTAGTTTTTCTCTTTCTCACCCATCATGAAGTTCGCATCCGGCCTTCCCTGTTGAGCAAGATCACCACCTGCTTACAGATGGGGACGGTATTTTGGGTCTTGGCAAAGGAAAGCGTTGGGTTTCTGTCCGTGCTGGTCCCCGGGATCTATTGGGTCACCGCGCTGTTTACCGTGGCCTCGGGCCTGGACTATATGCGGACCTGGTTTGTGATGATGTCGGAACGATCCGACGCCGCGTAGCGCAACAGCGCACGAATCCGCATCTGCACATGCGTACAATAAATCTTGACATCCGCAAACCAGGCTGATAATGGTTTTTTTCACACAGGCACGTAGCTCAGGGGGAGAGCACTACCCTGACACGGTAGGGGTCAAGGGTTCAAATCCCTTCGTGCCTACCAGTGTAAAATCAAGCACTTGGGCCGGTTCATGGGGACCGGCCTTTTTTTTGGGTCTATGGTGCGGCGGCCATAAGGCCATAAAAGGGAGGAGGTCCTTTTGGAATCCGGGTATAAGCTGCCGGCATATGAACTGGCGAATCTGATCCGCACCAAAGCACTCTCCCCCAAGGTGCTTATGGAGGAGATCCTCAACCGCATCCACAGGATGAATCCGCCTGTAAACGCCTTTGTGGCCCTGCGCGCAGACCAGGCCATGGAAGAGGCCGCTCAATTGGAAGCGCGTATTATGGCCGGAGAGGTCCCAGGGCCGCTGGCCGGTGTGCCCATCGGGGTTAAGGATCTGGAGGATGTCCAGGGGTTGGTCACCTCATTCGGATCTGTCCCCTACGCCCACAACCGGGTGGATCACGATTCCATCCAGGTCTCCAGGCTCAAGGCCGCCGGTGCCATTGTGGTGGGGAAGACCAATACCCCTGAATTCGGCTTCACCGGGTTCACCAAGAACCGTCTTTACGGGGTGACCCGCAACCCGTGGAACCCGGAACGGACCCCGGGGGGCTCCAGCGGGGGATCGGCCGCGGCCGTGGCATCGGGCATGGTCCCCTTGGCCACCGGGTCGGATGCGGGGGGATCCATTCGCATCCCGGCCGCATATTCCGGATGCTTTGGTTTCAAACCCTCCCATGGTACCATCCCCCTGGGCCCGGTAAAATGTCTCCACATGACCCGCACCTGGACCTTGGGTCCGTTGACCCGCACGGTGGCGGATGCGGCCCTGTACCTGGATTGCACGGCCGGCTACCACCCGGCCGATCCCCAATCGCTTCCCGCCCCCGGGTCTTCATGGCTTGAAACCCTGCCGCACCTGCCGTCAGGATTGAACATCGGCTTCAGTCCCACGCTGGGCTATGCACGGGTAGACAGAGAGATCCGCATATTGGTGGAAAGGGCGGCAAAAACCTTTGAGACCCTGGGTCATCATGTGGAACCCTGGAAGGGGAGGCTCCCGGACGTGACCGAGGCCTGGAACGAGATGATGAATTTCGAGCTGTACGGACAGATACACGAGGATCTGGAGGGGATACGGCCTGAGTTGGGACGGACCCTTGCCGCTTCCCTGGATCAGGCCGAACAGATGACCAGCCAGGATCATCTCCAAAACCAAATGATACGCACCCGATTGAATCGGGCCATGTGGGAATATTTTGAACGCTACGACCTCCTGTTGACCCCTACCGTGCCCACCGAGGCCTTTGCCGCCAAGGGCCCCCCGCCCGCACGGATCGACGGCCAATCCGTTCCCCTGTTGTGGGCGGTGGCCTTTACCTATCCGTTTAACCTGTCCGGGCATCCGGCGGCCACGGTAATGGCCGGCCTGACCTCGGCGGGACTGCCCGCCGGACTCCAGATCATCGGGCCCAGATACCAGGATCACAGGGTGCTGCAGGCGGCATACGCCTATGAACAGGCCACGGATTGGATGGACCAGCGGCCGGCCCTGTGACCTTGACATCAAAAAGCGGGTGTCTTTCAAACGTCCGGTCAGATGAGCTTATGGGCCAGGGTGCTCACTGCCGCCATGTACTCGGACAATCCCCGCATGAAGATATCGTTATGACCGGCACCTGGAATTTCGAGGAAATGCTTGTCCGGCGAGGGCGAGGCGTCAAAAAGGGCCTCTCCATTGGAAAAGGGGATGATCTCATCCTCCTTTGCATGGATGATCAGGGTGGGCTTGTTCACATGAGCGATCTTATACAGGTTGGACCGCCCTTTTTCTTCCTTGAAATGGACGGCATCCGGATCCAACCCAAGGCGCTCAAGCAGGGGAATGATGGAGGCGAAACCGCTTTCCACGATGAGGGCATCTATGGCGTCATGGTACTGGTATGCGATTTCCAGGGCGGAGGCGCTCCCCAAGGATCTGCCCATAACCATCAAGGGCCCGGAGCAGCCGTGTTCCTTGAGCCAGGGACGGACAAAATCGAATATCACATGGCAATCCGCCATCATGCCGGACACGGAAGGTTCTCCGGTGGAACGGCCGTATCCCCTGTAATCCACGGGCAGGAAATTGATGCCTACCCGGGTATAGACCCGGGCCAAGTCATCATAATCCGCCACGATTTCGCCGTTTCCGTGAAAAAAAAGGAGAGTGGGGGAATGGACGTCTGCGGGATGGAAGCGTGCCCCCACTGCTGCCCCTTCTGCCACCGGAATCAGAAGGTCCTCCCCCGCACCCCCATCTGTTGAGGGTAATTCGGGCCGGGGATGGAACAATCCCCTGAGGATTTCCGGTCGATCCAATGGGGTATAATCGTTTGATGCAGACTCGGACATTCCAGATCCTCCTTGGGTTACATGGGAAGCGGCCGTTGGGTCCACCCATGGCTGTGAAACTGCCAGATGATGGGACCCTATCATCATTGGCCTTGAACAATCAACCGTCACCTGGGCCATGTCTTACCCTCACGTTTCAAAAGGACATTGATAATCGGACAGACTTTTGGTATGCCTCTTTACTAATACGGATCGAAAACGACTTTGGAAAGGAACCACATCTTTATGGGAATCATTACCGGATCCGGAAGCTTTACCAGGTATCTGGCGCCAGGGCCTCTTCCGGAAGGCTTTCTGGAAGGCCTATCTTCCAGGATCGCCCGCTACGCGTTTCACTACCTGGATGAAACCTCCGTGGATGAACACGCCACAGGCTGGGTCAATATCATGGACATGTTCGACAACCGATTCAACTCCCTGGAGTTTCTCAAAGAGCCGTATGTGGCCATGGCCCTCAGGATCGATCAGAGAAAGGTCCCTTCCACCGCCCTCAAGCAATACTGCATGGAGGCCGAGGAAACCGTTAAGGCCCAAGAGGGGCTGGAATACCTGCCCAGGCAACGGCGTTCGGACATCAAGGAGGGAGTGAGGGTCAGGTTGCTGAAACGGGCCATCCCGGTTTCCAAGACCTATGACATGATCTGGAACTACACCACCGGTCTGGTGATTTTCGGATGCCTCAATGCCAAGGTCTGCGACCGGTTCGCAGAGATCTTTTTTCAGACCTTTGACATCCATCTCCAGGCCATATGTCCCCATTTCCTTGCCGAAAAGCGGATTCAAAAAACGGATCCTTCAGTGGAGCTCTCGGACCAGCTCACCCCATGGCAATTCACCAAGGAGACGCCCGATGCAACTGCTGGATAGAGTCAAACAAACGGAATTCCTGGGAAGGGAATTCCTGCTGTGGTTATGGTTCAGGACAGAGACGGACCGGGGGATCTTTGATCTAAGGGAACAGGGCAAGGCCGAAGTGTGGTTTGACGGCAAAATCATCCTGCAGTCCGAAAGCGACCGGGGCGTGGATACCATCACCTGTGCGGGCGAGGCCGCTTACATGCGGGAAGCCCGGGTGGCATTGTCAGAGGACAAAGAAATCACCCGGGCCGCAGTTAAATTGGCGCTGGGGGAGGATGAATTCTCCTTTGTCCTGGACTCCACCTGGATGAATTTCAGCACATTTAAGGCCCCCAGGGTGATGCAGGACCGGGAGGCAGACCCGGAGGGTCTGTTTTACGAAAAGATCTTCCTCATCGAAAAGGCGGTTTCGGCCATGGACGAGATATTTGCCGTGTTTATCGAGCTGCGAACCGGCTCTGACTGGGGCGACACCGAAGGACCCGCACTCATGAAATGGGTCAGTGAGGGCGGATGATGCAAAACCACTGCCAACCGGAATCCAATCCCCCCCCGTACAGGCTTATCAAAAAGATCCAGGACCTCCGGGAAGTGGTACAGACGCTTGAACCGGAACCGGCCATGGGGGTGGATTTGGAATGTGATTCCATGTTTCACTACAAAGAAAAGGTCTGCCTGGTCCAAATCGCCACCCAGACCCGGAATTTCGTGATCGACCCCCTGTCGGTGGAGGACCTCTCCCCCCTGGCCCCCTTGTTCGCAGATGCCGGAATCGAAAAGGTCTTTCACGGGGCCGACTATGACATCCGTTCCCTGTACAGGGATTTCGGCATCCAGGTTCAGTCCCTGTTTGACACCCAGATCGCAGCCCGGTTCTTGGGCCTCAGAGAAACCGGCCTGGCAAACCTTCTCAAGGAACGCTTCTCTGTGCACGCGGACAAGAAATACCAGAAAAAAGACTGGTCCCAGCGACCCCTGCCCGCGGCCATGCTTCAGTACGCGGTTCAGGATATCCAATATCTCCTTCCCCTGGCCCGTATGCTCAAGGCGGAGCTGGCAGACAAAAAACTCCTTTTCTGCGTCCGGGAAGAGAATGAATTGCTGAGCCGGGTCCGGCCGGATGTATCCGAAAAAAGCAGACCCCTGTTTATGGGGTTCAAAGGGGCGTCACGACTCGATCCCCGGAGTCTGGCAGTCTTAGACAAGCTCCTTTCCTTCCGGGACCAGGAGGCCCGGCGGAGAGATTGCCCGCATTTCAAGGTGCTGGGCAACCGATCTCTCCTGGAAATGGCCCAAATCAAACCGGTGACGGAGGCTGAGCTTACGAAGATTAAGGGGTTGAGCCCCAAGCTCATCCATAAGCTGGGTCGCCGGCTCACAGACATGGTCCGGGAGGGCTTACGCCTGCCCAAAGAGGCGTATCCGGTATATCCCAGAAAACCGAAACAACGGCTCAAGCCGAAAGAGACCGACCGGGTAAAGGGGTTGAGGGCCTGGCGTGACCAAAAGGGCCGGGAGTTGGGTATAGACCCGGCCCTGGTGTGCACAAACGCCCAGATACGGGCGATCGCCATGGCCAATCCCGACACACCCGCGGACATGGCCGCCATCCGGGAAGTCAAAGACTGGCAGGTCAAACGCTTCGGTCCCGACATCTGCAGGCTGCTCCGGAAAACCGGCTGACGGGGGGTATTCCCAGGGGAGAAATGCGCTGGATGCCGGGGTTCTCATCCCGGACGTGATCCGGGATCGGCATCACGGGAGAACTTTCATTGAACCCTTTACCTTGAGGAGAGACTCACATGAAGAAAATTGCATTGTATTTCACTGTTTTATCGGCACTGATCCTTGCATGCGGATGTGTCCACACCGCCGGAAAGGGGCAAGCCGCATCCCCGGTGAGCACCCTTGATCGCATTTCCCAGCGCAATCTGCTTGTGGTGGGAACGGCCGGCAGCATGCCGCCCCTGAACATGACCACCACAGACGGGGATATTATCGGACTCGAACCTGATCTGGCCGAGCGTATGGCCGCTGAGATGGGCGTGAAGGTGGAATTCAAGACCATGCCCTTTGCCGACCTGCTGCCGGCCCTCGAGGCCGGAGAGGTGGACATGGTCCTTTCCGATGTGACCATCACGGGCCGGCGCAACATGAAAGTGGCCTTTGTGGGTCCCTATTTCATCTCCGGGAAGACCTTTTTGACCACCGAGACCTGGGCGGCCTCCGCCAAAAAGCCCGAAGAGGTCAACAGCCCGGATACCAGGCTCACGGCCCTGAATGCCTCCACCAGCCAGGAATTCGTGGAGGAGACCTTTCCCCAGGCCACACTCCTTTTGGCCGACGATTATGATGCCGCGGTAAAGATGGTGCTCGAGGGGGAGGCGGATGCCATGATCGCGGATTATCCCATCTGTCTGCTCTCCGTCATCCGGTATCCGGAGGCCAACCTGTTTTCCGTGGTCCCCCCCTATACCTATGAACCCATCGGAATCGCCATCCAGAAAAATGACCCGCTGCTGGCCAACTGGCTGGAGAATTTCCTTACCACCCTCTCGGGGAGCGGCGAACTAAAGGGCCTCAAGGAAAAATGGTTTGAGGGGGGAACCTGGATCAAAAGACTGCCGTAACAGGCCCTTTCTTCTCATCAGCCCAATGCAGGCCTACGGCCGCAACCAAATCAGTGGCCAGTGTTCAGGTTTCAGGTTTCAGCAAACAATAAACCCTGACACCCGAAACCTGACACCTGACACCTGACACCTGACACCTTTATCGCTAATGATTCAAAGGCGTTAACCTCAACAAAACATCTTCGCTTTTTGCATAGAAGTTTCAATCTAAGACTCTATTGCCCTGCGCCGGCCATTTCCTTGAGCAGGTCCTCCAGTCTCTTCAGTTCCCGGCCGTAGCCGGCCCAGTCTCCCTGTTTGAGGTTGTCTCTGGCCCGGTTGTAGTGTTCCAGGGCCTGGGTCCCGAGGTCGGAGGATTCAAGAATGCCCACAGCGGTCCGGACCGCTGCTTCCCCGGGCGGGACCTCTTCCCCCAGGGCCAGGGCCACGGCCGTGTCCAGATTTTCCGCCATGGCCACCTGTCCGGCGAAGGTCACAATAACCCGTTTGAGTTCAGGCAGGGCAGCGGACCTCGCTTTTTCCGCGCTTCGCAGGGGTCCGGTCCTCCGGGTGGTTTTGGGTCGGGTGCCCCCGGGGGAGGCAGCTTCGGTGTCCTCCCGGCTCGCCTCGAGGTAGATGGGCTCCACGTAAATAAAGGAATCCCGCACGGGTATGGCCAGGAGATTTCCCCTGATGACCTTGGACCCTTGCTGCCCCCACAGGCTCAATTCGCGGGAAATATCGGTGTCCTGGTCTATCCTGGCCTCAATCTGCATGGGGCCGTAGACCAGCTTTTCCTTGGGAAGTTTGTACACGATCAAATCGCCGTAATGGGGGATGTCGTTCCTTGCGGCCAGCCATCCGATCATATTGTCCTTGTTGGACGGGGTAAACGGAAGCATCAGCAAAAACTCCTCCTTTTCCCCTTCCGGCAGCTTGATAATAATATAATAGGGTTCGATTCTCTGCCGGTCATCGCCGTACAGCTCGTCAGGGATCTCCCACAGGTCTTCCTGATTGTAGAATACCTGAGGCTCTTCCATGTGATACTTGGCATAGGTGGCCGCCTGGATATTGAAAAAGTCCTTGGGATACCGCAGATGCCTTTTGAGGTTCTCGGGCATCTCCTCAAAGGGCTTGAAAAGACCGGGGAATATACCGGCATAGACCTGGGCCACAGGGTCTTTTTCATCAATGAGGTAAAAGGAGATATCTCCGTTGTAGGCGTCCACGATCACCTTCACTGAATTCCGGATATAGTTGAGGGCCTTGTTTTTAAAGGGAACCGGGGAACGGGTGGAATAGGGGTACATATCGGAAACCGTGTAGGCATCCAGGATCCAGTAGAGTTTTTTGTCGGATATGACCATGTACGGATCGCGATCATACTCCAGAAAAGGGGCAATGGTGTTGGCCCGTTTTATAATCCTGCGGTTATACATGATGCGACTCTGTGGGGTCAGGGAGCTGGTAAACAGTATCTGGGGGTCCATAAATTCAACGGCATACAACATCCGTCTGATAAACGAAGTAAGGGGGACCCCGCCGGTTCCCTGATACAGGGTATAGACATTCTCATTTCCCTTGGGATAATCAAATTCCCGGTTTTTGGTGTTGACCATGACATACTGGTCCGTCTTTTCCCCATAATAGATTTCCGGCCGGTCAATGGATATATCCACTTCACTGACCGGGGGGACGTCCTTGATAAAAAGACGGGGCAGCCCTTCGGCGCTGATCTCATTGACCGGACTTGCAGCCAGGCCGTAGCCGTGGGTATAGGTGAGATGCCGGTTCACCCAGGTGCCGGCCTGTTTGGGGAGTTGGTCCACCACCAGTTCCCTGGCCGCCAGCATGAGTTGTCGGTAGTCACCGTCGATCCTATAGCGGTCCACATCCACATTGTTGAAATTGTAATACAGACGGATGGCCTGAATCTGGCGGTAGGTCTGAAGCAGGGGTCGTTCATCCCAGATGCGGATATTCTGAAGGGTGGTGCTTTCCCGATTCATTTCTTTGAGGGACAGCTCATTGTTGATATCAAACCGGACTGCCTTGATTCTGTTCAGATTATACCCCTCCCGCGTACAGTCGATGTTATACCCGATGTATTTGGATTCCTTGACCAGTTCATTGGGTTTGACCACCACCTTCTGGACCCCCATGGGAAGCACCACTGCGAAAATCAGCACCGCCCCCACCCACGCGGCCCCGCTCCACAACATGACCTTGGTGCGGGGATTAAAGGCGCTGTAAAAGAGCACCCCTGCAAAAAGGAAGGAGATCCCGATCAAAAGCCTGTAGGCCCAGAACCGAACATGCATATCCGTATAGCTGGCCCCGAAGGCCGGCCCCTGGGTGGAATACACCAGGCCGTAGATCTTCAGGTAATATCCCCAGGACAACAGCAACACCACGATGCCCGCCAAAAAGAGGAGATGTCTTTTGACCGTGGGCGCCACCGTAATTTTGGGCAGGGTGGGGGCCTGTCCCTCTTCTTGAATGATGTCGCCGGTGATTTGAAGGGCCCCGTTTTTCAGATACCAGATCACGGTCAGGCCCGCGGCGAACACGAACAGGACCAGCAACCCCTGCCGGATGAACAGATAAAAGGGCAGGGCGAATGTGTAAAAGCCGATATCCTTTCCAAAGACAGGATCCAGAGTGCCGAAGGGCTCTTGGTGGAGGTACCGGAGCACCGTAACCCATTTTTCCGAACCCTTGGAGGCGATGACAAAGCCGGCGATGAGGATAAAGGCCACGAAAAAGAGATTGAGGGTATTTCCCGATATCCCCATCTGGGCTGCGATGCCGGCGTCATTTTTGGCCCCCGCACCGGCCCCCGGTTCCGGGCTCAGGCGCCCGGCGATGTACAGGTTGACGGCGATGATGACGATCAACAGGAGCCACACCACGAACCCAAACCCGAATTTGGTGGAAAGCATGGTAAAGAAAACCGGGGAAAACCCTAAATTCTTAAACCACAGCCAGTCCGGGTACAGGGAGACGACGGAAAAGACCAGAAGGACAGCCAAGAGGATACACCCGATCAAAATTTTTGTTTTCATTTTCATGGTCCAGTCTCCACGGTTAATGGGTGGTAAATAGTGAGTCTCCGTTCGCCTCTGTTGGGCCGGCGATTGGAGGGGAGATTATCACAGGCCCTTTGGCATGTAAACCGCTAAAGGGCATGGACGTCCCCGGTCTTTAGTCCCCTATCTATGTAGGGACTATGTAGGGATACCCTCTTTTTTGAGAATGACTTCCACGGTCATGCGGGCGGCGTTTCCCACCACACCGGGACAAATACGGCTGTGGCCACCGGCATCCACCAGGGCCTTGAAATCCCCGGGGTCTCTCAGGTCGAAGGATCTGCCGAATACCTGCTCTTGGATGTCTTTGCATATCCATGTATTGTATCGGCTCTCATATTTCTCCAGAAGCTGGGATGCCAGTTGATAGGCGACCATTCTATGGCCTTCCTGGTCCTCGATGTTGTCTCGTTCCCGGCCATAGAGAAAGCTCAATATCATGCTCCCCCCTGACAGGCCCCCGCAAACTGAAAGACAAGACAGGCCTATGCCTCCGCCCAATCCGCTGGCCGCTTTGAAGACATCCGGATTTTCAATGCCCAAAACCTCTTGCAGGGCCCCCACCAGGGCCTGTGCACATCCATGATAGTCCCGTTCATATCGAAATCCCGTATCATAGGCGCTTTTCAGCAACTCCGAGGGGTTGCGGTTTGCCAGCAGTTTCCGAAACTCAGTCAAATCTCCCATATTTTTCCCTCCATTCAATCCACATCCAGTGCATGAAATCAGCCGTACCGGCATCGTACGCACACAGCTGAAGAACACCCTAATGCAGGTCTACGGCCGCAACCAAATCAGCGGCCAGTGTTCAGGTTTCAGGTTTCAGCAAACAATAAACCCTGACACCCGAAACCTGACACCTGACACCTTTATCGCTAATGATTCAAAGGCGTTAACCTCAACAAAACATCTTCGCTTTTTGCATAGAAGTTTCAATCTAAGACTCTAAACACATTTGCCCGTGAACATACACCAAAAAATGAGGAAACGATACCCTGTTTTGAGGGAATTCCGCTTAAAGGCGGGGTTCAGGAGCGATTGCTGAGGCAGAGTTATTAAGGGTCATTATTGGTCATTTAAAGTTTAAATATTGACAAAACCCGCGAAAGATCGCATCATCATGTTCAACAGGCCACCTTCATTAAATACCTCCGGTATTTTTTTCCTCTACCTTACTGTTCATCATAAGGAGAAAAAATGTTCAACAGATGGGCTATGACTATCATTTTGGTGGGTATCTTCTCATCAGGCGCTGATGCCGAACCCACGGGTAGGCTGACCCTGTTCCATGCGGGCAGCCTGAGCGTGCCGTTTGCCGCCATGGAGAAGCGTTTTGAGGCCGAATATCCGGGAGTGGACGTTCAGCGGGAGCCCAGCGGCAGTTCAAAGGCGGCCCGTAAGGTGAGCGATCTGAAAAAGCCCTGTGACATCATGGCCTCGGCCGATTACAGGATCATCGACAGGCTGCTGATTCCCGAATATGCGGACTGGAACATCCGGTTCGCCGCCAACCAGCTGGTGCTGTGCTATACGGACAAGAGCAAGCATGCCCGGGAAATTGATGCCCGCAACTGGTATAAGATCCTCCAAAAAAAGGGGGTGGTATGGGGGCACGCCGATCCCAATGTGGATCCCTGCGGGTACCGGTCCCTGATGGTGCTCCAATTGGCTGAAGCCTATTACCAACGACCCGGCCTCTATGACCGGTTGATCGCCAACCGGCCCAAGGCCAATATCCGCCCCAAATCGGTGGAACTGGTCTCCCTGCTCCAGACGGGGAATATGGATTATGCCTGGGAATACCGCTCCGTGGCGGTGCAGCATGACCTCCGTTACGTGACGCTGCCGGATCAGATCAACCTGGGAAATTATGAATACGACACATTTTACGCCCGGGCCGTGGTTCGAGTGACGGGGAAGAAGCCGGGCACCTTTATGGACATCAGGGGCAAATCGTGCACCTACGGTGTGGCCCTGATCAAAGCGGCGCCCAACCGGGAGGCGGCCGTGGCCTTTCTGACCTATTTGCTCGATCCTGAAGGGGGGTTGAAGGTGCTCAAGGACAAGGGCCAGCCCCCTTTCGTGCCCAGCCGGGTACCCACGGCTGCCATGAAAAACCGCCTTCCCAAATCCCTGGGCCGCCTGGTTGAAGTGAAAGAATGATTTCAACCGCCGTCAAGAAGCAGGGTCCCTTTTTTTGGTTTACGGTGCTGTGCGGCAGTGCGGTCCTGGCCTTTATCCTGCTGCCCCTTACGGAACTGCTCACCGCACCTTCTGTGGGCATGCTCAGGGAGACCCTTGAGGATCCGGATGTGGTGCGCTCCATCGGGTTGAGCATGTATACGGCCGGAGCGGCCGCCCTCATATCCTTTCTGTTCGGAACCCCTCTGGCCTTTCTCCTGGCCCGCAAGCGCTTCCGGGGAAAGCGCCTTTTGGAAAGCATCATTGACCTTCCCATTGTCATTCCCCACCCGGTGGTGGGGATTGCCATCCTCAGTGTTGCGGGGAAAAACCATGTTCTGGGCCAGATCCTGCATGAACTGGGGATCCGGATCATGGGGAGCGTTACCGGCATCATTACGGTCCTGACCTTTGTGGGGCTCCCCTTCTACATCAATGCGGTCAAGGACGGTTTTGAAGGGATCTCCCCCAGGCTGGAGAACGTCTCCCGCAGCCTGGGGGCCTCCATGTTCGGCACCTTTTTTCGGATCACCTTTCCTTTGGCCTGGCGAAGCATGGTGATCGGCTTTATCATGTGCAGCGCCAGGGCCATCAGTGAGTTCGGGGCGGTGGTTATCGTGGCCTATCATCCCATGGTCGCACCGGTCATGATCTATGAACGCTTTGAGGCCTACGGCCTGAAATACTCCCAGCCGGTTGCGGTCTGGCTGGTGCTGGTGTGTCTGGTGCTGTTTTTCGTCCTTCGCATGCTTACCCTGTCCAGACCCAAAACCCCATGATCAGCATCCAGGACCTGCATATCCGTTTATCCGACTTTAGCCTGGGCCCCCTGGATCTGGTTATTCCGGAAAGCGAGTTTTTTGTGCTCATGGGTCCTACCGGGGCGGGAAAAACGGTCCTGCTGGAGGCCATTGCCGGACTCTTGACCGTAACCCGGGGACATATTTTTATTCATCAAAAAGAGGTGACCTACCTCCCCCCTGAAAAAAGAGGCATCGGCATCGTCTATCAAGACCAGGCCCTTTTCCCCCATCTGACGGTCCGCAACAACATCGCCTATGGGTTGCGATATCACCCAAACCGGCAGGACCGGAGTGGCGAATCCATGGATGGGTTGATTTCCCTTTTGAATCTGTCTCATCTGATGGACCGCTTCCCGGGCAATCTGAGCGGTGGTGAAAAGCAACGGGTGGCCCTGGCCCGGGCCCTGGCCGTCCGTCCCGGGATCCTCCTTCTGGACGAACCCCTCTCCGCACTGGATCCCAACTTCAAAGAAGAAGTGCGCAATGCCCTCCAGACCCTGCATCAACACACCCAAACCACCTTTATGATGGTCACCCATGATTTTGCCGATGCCCTCTCCCTGGCGGACCGGGCCGCAGTCATCCATAACGGCCGGATCGAACAGGTGGGCCAGGTGAATGACATTTTCCAAAAGCCCGTCTCCGGCTTTGTGGCGGATTTTGTGGGGATGAAAAACGTCTTTCACGTGCAGCGCAAAGGACCGAAGCTCTTTGTGGGTCCTTTGGAGATTCACCTGGAAAGGCCCCCGGCCCCTGCAAAGGCGCATATTGCCGTCCGGCCGGAGGATATCGTGGTGCATACGGACGCCTTTGTTTCAAACAGTCCCAACCGGTTCAAGGGACATGTGGTGCGCGTGCTGGATCAGGGGTTTATGTACGAAGTGCAGATCAGGGTGGGGGAGGTCAATTTCAAGTCCCTGATGACAAAGCCCTCCCTTTTTGAGTCAGGCATCCGGGAAGGGGATGAAGTCTTCATTTCCATCAGGCCGGCGGCTGTTCATGCGTTTTGAGGCAGTTTTGGGCTTGACACCACCCATTGGCCCATATTACATGTGCGCATGACACAACCGTCGTCCAAAAGGGACGATCACGCTGCAGGGGGTGCCGGAAAACCGGCTGAGAATCATACCCTCAGGCACCTGATCCGGATCATACCGGCGGAGGGATGTGGCGTCGCGCAAACCATTATGAGCCGCGTTCCCCTGGAACGGGGCTTTTTTTTGGCGAAAGGAAAGCGGGACCATGAAAGTAGACGATGTAACCATTTCACGATTGATCATTGAGGCGTATGGCCGAAAAATGGCATCCATCCTGGAGGTGGACGTGGCCCTGGTGGGGGCCGGACCCGCCAACCTGACTGCCGGGTACTACCTGGGGAAAGCAGGGATCAAGGCGGTGGTATTTGAATCCAAGCTGGCCCCCGGAGGGGGGATGTGGGGGGGAGGGATGATGTTTAATGAAGCCGTGCTTCAGACCGATGCCGTCCCCATCGCCCGGGAGATGGGATTCCGGCTGGCGGACCGGGGAGAGGGATATTTCACCTTTGATACGGTGGAGGCGGCCGCCACCCTCACCGCCGCATGCATCCGGGCCGGGACCTCGGTTTTAAACTGCATTCGCGTGGAAGATGTCATGTTCAGGGAATCTGAAGGGCAGAAACGGGTCAGCGGGCTGGTCATCAACTGGTCTCCGGTCATGAAACTGGATCTCCCGGTGGACCCCCTGAGTATCCGTGCGTCCTATGTGATTGACGGTACCGGCCATCCGGCCAACATCACCGACACCATCACCCGCAAGATGGGGGTCCGCCTCAACAACGAAACGGGCCTTGTGGTGGGGGAACTCCCCTTATGGGCGGAGGCCGGTGAACCCTTTACCGTGGCCAATACCAATGAAATATTTCCCGGCCTGTTCGTGGCCGGAATGGCCGCCAACAATGCGTACGGAGGCCCCCGCATGGGCCCCATCTTCGGGGGCATGCTCATGTCCGGAAAAAAGGCCGCAGACATGCTGGTGGAAAGGCTGGCCAAATAAGCTACGGTTTGCCGGGCGGGTTGTATTTCTCCAGATATCCTTCCGGGATCTCCACCGCCACCATCTCTCCTCTGGCGCACAGGGTGTCGTCCACGGTCAGGGTCATGGCTATGGTGACCTTCCGCCCCTTGATCTCCTTGATCCGGGCCCGGATTTCCATGAGGCCGTCAATGGGCACCGGCGCCAGAAAATCCACCTGTAGGGAGGCGGTGACAAACCGGGCCAGGGGCTCCACGCCCAGTTCCTTTCCCTCATGCCGGTGCTTGGCCGCGGCCGCGGCCCCGGTGCCGTGACAGTCCATGGAGGATAACACCAGCCCGCCATAAACAAAGTTCTGGGCCCCCGTGTGGTAGGGCTCCGGACGGACCCGGCACACCAGTTCATCCCCATCCCAGTAACTCTTGAGATGATGGCCGTGCTCATTGAGCCGTCCGCATCCATAACAGATGGCAAAATCATCCGGGTAGTAATCCTGTATACTCTTCTCCGCCCTAACATTCTCCTTCATACCGGCGCTCCTTTCGTTTCGATTCGGCAATCTATACCAGAAAGGCGGGCAAACATCCAGCTTTTTGAAGGATTGAAGACCAGGGTCCATTGCCCGCACGGACCCAGGAGCTGAGGTCAACACCCGGTTACCGCCTATTGACATCAAAAGCGCATTGCGGGTAATCTGCCCGGGACGGTTGGATGACACTGGTCTTTGCATAAATATAAGGACCGGCCGTTACGGGAGCGATATGGGGAAGAAAAAGAAGGGACTCCGGGTGGCACTCATACTCCTGCTGGCAGGTGCAGCGGCCGGGGGTTTCTATCTGTTTTACGAACAAAAGACCCAGCCCGCCCATGGGCTCACCCTCTATGGCAATGTGGACATCCGGCAGGTCCAGCTGGCCTTTCACGACACCGGTCGCATTTCCCGTCTCCTGGTGGAAGAGGGCGACCGGGTGAAGACCGGACAAGTAATGGCCGAGATGGACCCGGTCCGCTATGCCATGGATGTACGGGAGGTGGAGGCCAAGGTGGAGGCCCAGCGCCAGAAGGTAACCCGTCTCCGCAACGGGACCCGACCCCAGGAGATCGAACAGGCCAGGGCCCTGGTGGAGGGCAATGAAGCCAGGCTGGAAGACGCCCGACTCACCTACGAACGTATCAAGGGACTGGCGGCTACGGATTTTGCCCCCCAGCAGGACCTGGATGATGCCACCGCCAAACTGAAAACCGCCCGGGCCAATCTGAAAGAGGCCCGGGAAGCGCTTGAACTGGCCCTGATCGGACCCCGGGAAGAAGACATCGCCGCAGCAGAGGCCGAACTCCAGGCCTACCAGGCCGGGCTGGAGCTGGCCCGGCAACGGCTCTGGGACACCCGCCTGTATGCGCCGGCCCCGGGGATCATCCGGGATCGCATCCTGGAACCGGGGGACATGGCCTTTCCCCAGGCCCCGGTCTTCACCCTGGCCCTGACAGATCCCCTGTGGGTGCGGGCCTATGTGCCCGAGCCCAATCTGGGAAAGATCGCCCCGGGCATGCATGCGGAAGTGACCACGGACAGCTACCCGGGCAAAATCTACCCGGGATGGATCGGTTTTATATCCCCCACAGCCGAATTCACGCCCAAAAATGTGGAGACCCCGGATCTGCGCACCCGCCTGGTCTATGAGGTGAGAGTCTACATCTGCAATCCTCAGGGAGAACTCCGACTCGGCATGCCGGCCACCGTCTCCATCCCCCTGGACCAGCCCCGGCCAGGGCCTGATGGACCGGAATGCCGGGAGGGCTGAGGTGCACACGCAAGCGGATGCCGGACAGGACTCCCCTCTCCTGGAGATGGCCGGGGTCACCAAACATTTTGAATCCGGAAAGCGGAGTGTGACCGCACTCCAGGACATCACGGCCCAGGTCCAAAAGGGCGTGGTGACCGGACTCATCGGCCCGGACGGGGCCGGAAAGACCACCCTTATGCGGCTTATCGCCGGTCTGCTCCTGCCCGACAGCGGCACCCTTAAGGTGCTGGGTCTAAATGTAATCCGGGATCCCCTCCAGGTGCAGGCGGCCATCGGATACATGCCCCAGCATTTTGGCCTGTACGAAGATCTGACCGTGCAGGAAAACCTGGATTTGTACGCGGATCTCCAGGGGGTCCCCCGGTCCGACCGGCCGGCCCGGTATGAAGGTCTCATGCAGATGACCGGTCTGGGTCCCTTTACCGCCCGGCTGGCCGGAAGACTGTCCGGGGGAATGAAACAGAAGCTGGGTCTCGCCTGCACCCTGATAAAACCTCCGGCATTTCTCTTATTGGACGAACCCACCGTGGGGGTGGACCCGGTTTCCAGAAGGGAGTTGTGGCAAATCGTCTATCAACTCGTAGAGGAGCAAGGGATGAGCGTACTGTTGAGCACGGCCTATCTGGACGAGGCCGAGCGATGTCAACAGGTGGTGCTGCTCCACCAAGGCGTAGTGCTGGGGCAGGATGCGCCGTCCGTGTTCAGCAACCCGCTTCAGAATCAGGCCTTTCTCCTCTCCTCCAAACGCTGGGGAAGACGACAAATCCGCAAGCAACTCCACGGGAAACCCGGGGTCCTGGATGCCACCATCTCAGGGGATCGGGTCCGACTGGTCACGGACAGCCCCATGGAACCCGAAAAGGTAACCGATTTCCTGGGACCGGATGCAGAACTCACGGTCACACCGGTCTCCCCCCGCTTTGAAGACGCCTTTATTGCCCTCATCAAGGACCACACCGACACGGAGACCGAGGCGCCCCCTAAGCAGGAGAGCCCGTCCGGGGTATCGGCCAAATCCAAAGACGGCGATGTCATTGTGGTGGAAGACGTGGATCGGCGATTCGGGGACTTCATGGCGGTCAAAGGGATCCACTTCAGGGTCAGACACGGGGAAATATTCGGGCTGCTGGGCGCCAATGGGGCCGGCAAATCGACCACCTTCCGGATGCTCTGCGGCCTTTTGCCCCCCTCCGGGGGCCGGTTGACCGTGGCCGGGGAAGACCTCAGGGCGGCGCCGGCCCGGGCCCGGGCCCGGATCGGATACATGGCCCAGAAGTTTTCCCTGTACAGCGGCCTGAACGTCCTTCAAAATTTACGGTTTTTCAGCAGTGCCTACGGCCTCAGGGGGCCTCAAAGGAAAGACCGTATCGACTGGGCCCTGACCTCTTTCGGGCTGGAACCCATGGCGGACATGCCCAGCGGCAATCTCCCCCTGGGTTTCAAGAAGCGGCTGGCCCTGGCTGCGGCCCTCATGCATGAACCGGACATCCTCTTTTTGGACGAGCCCACCTCGGGGGTGGACCCCGTGGCCCGGCGGGAATTCTGGCAACGCATCACCCAGCTGGCCGATGCCCGGGTCACCATCCTGGTGACCACCCATTTTATGGAAGAGGCCGAATATTGCGACCGTCTGGTCATTATGGCCCAGGGGGAAATCCTGGGGGGCGGTACACCGGCCCAGATCAAGGACCGGTACCGGAGCGATGAACGTCCGGATCCCAGCCTGGAGGATGCCTTTATCGCCATGATCACCTCGGATTCGGAAGAAGCCGCATGAAAGGACCCAGGCATTCAGATTCCCCATCTCAAAAACGGCTGATGCGGCTGGGCGGCCTGATCAGGAAGGAAGCCCATCAGATCGTCCGGGACCCTTCCAGCATCGCCATTGCCTTTGTGCTTCCCGTGATCCTGCTCCTCCTCTTCGGGTACGGGGTATCCTTGGATGCCGAACATGTACCCATCGCCATTGTGGTGGAACAGCCCGGCAGGGAGACCGCCGGGTTCGTGGCCGGTTTCCAACACTCCCCCTATTTCGCCCCCGAGATCATGCACACCATACAACGTGCGGAACAGGCTCTGATGCACCGGGAGGTGGACGGCATCGTATGGCTGCGCAGCAATTTTGCCCAGGAACTGCTGGGCCCGGGTCCGGCAACCATCGGGCTTATTGTCAACGGCGTGAACGCCAACCAGGCCAGGATCATTGAAGGGTATGTGAAAGGGGTATGGTCCAGATGGCTCAAGCACACGGCCCTGGATCAAGGCATGACCCCTGGTCCCACGGTGGCGGTGGAACAGCGGATCTGGTTCAATGCCGAGATGCGGAGCCGCAACTTCCTGGTGCCCGGGCTCATCGCCATCATCATGACCCTTATCGGCGCACTCCTCACCGCCATGGTGGTGGCCCGGGAATGGGAGCGGGGGACCATGGAGGCCCTGATGGTCACCCCGGTTCGCATCCAGGAAATCCTGCTGGGAAAGATCATCCCCTATTTTATCCTGGGGATGGGGGGCATGGCCGTATCCGTGGCCATGGCGGTCTGGGTCTTTGAGGTGCCGTTTCGGGGGTCTTATGGGGTCCTGTTCGTCACTGCGGCCCTGTTTTTACTGACCGCCCTGGCCATGGGCCTCCTCATCTCGGTGGTGGCCAAGAATCAGTTCGTGGCCGGCCAGATCGCCATCATCGCCACCTTTCTGCCGGCCTTTATCCTCTCCGGGTTCCTGTTTGACATCGGCTCCATGCCCAAGGCCGTGCAGATGGTGACCTACATCATTGCGGCCCGCTATTTTGTCAACATCCTCCAGAGCCTTTTTCTGGCGGGCACTGTATGGACTGTGGTGATCTACAATGCCCTGGCCCTGGGGATCATGTGCCTCTTTTTCCTGTTCCTGGTCCGGAAACGGATGAAAAAACGGCTGGAATAGGAGCCCCCATGCTAAGACGCATATTGGCCCTGATGGTCAAGGAATTCATCTCCATAGTGGTGGACCCCAAGAGCCGGATCGTGCTCATCGCCCCCCCCATCATCCAGCTTATGGTGTTCGGATATGCGGCCACCTTTGACCTGGAACGGGTGCCCTATGCCGTATACAACGAGGACAGGGGCCGGGCCTCCAGGGACCTGTTGGCATTGCTGGAAGGGTCTCCTACCTTCCAGCTGGCGGCCCGGGTGCACAGCGACCGGGAGATCAGGCCCCTCCTTGACGCCAAAAGGGTCATGGCCGTGGTGCATGTGGGTCCCAGGTTTTCCGAACGCCTGCTGCGGGGAGAGCCCGCCCCCCTGCAGGTGATCGTGGACGGTCGAAACTCCAATTCGGCCATGATCGTACTCAACTATATCCGGAGCATTGTGAATCAGTACCAGTCCCCTGCCGGAGAGACTGCCCCGGCAGGGCTGCGGGTCCGGTTCTGGTTCAATCAGAACCTGGAGAGCCGCTGGTTCATCGTGCCCGGGCTGGTGGCCCTTCTGACCCTGGTGGTGAGTCTGCTCCTGACCGCCCTGTCCGTGGCCCGGGAACGGGAGGCCGGCACCTTTGACCAGATGCTGGCCACCCCCTTACGGCCCGGAGAGATCCTGGTGGGAAAGGCCCTGCCCGGGTTTATTATCGGCATGGCCGAGGCCACATTTATTGTGCTCATGGCCGTATACTGGTTCGATGTGCCGTTCAGGGGCGTTATCGCTCCTTTGTATGTGGGGCTCATGATGTTCCTGGTGTCCGCAGTGGGGGCGGGCCTCATGATCTCGGCTTTGTCCGTAACCCAGCAGCAGGCCCTTTTGGGGGCCTTCCTGTTTCTGGTCCCGGCCATCATCCTGTCGGGGTTTGCCACGCCCATTGCCAACATGCCCCCGGCGGTCCAGTACCTCACCTTTCTCAATCCCCTGCGCTACTTCCTGATTATTGTCCGTTCGGTCTTTCTGGAGGCCGCCTCTTTTGAGGTGTTGTGGAACCTCTACTGGCCCATGGCCCTCATCGGACTGGTGACCCTGGGGGCTGCGGGGTGGCTATTCCGTCGCAGGATGTATTGAGTATCGGTCCTCAGTTTGGAGGGTGCGACCCCTTCAGTGGCGGCGGGGCATCAGTTCCCCCAGCATGGTCTCCGCGATCCGCTCGCTGATGAAACAGCCCGTGGCCTTGGCCGCCTCTTGGGTCTGGGAGTGCCGGATGTCCATGATATCCACGTAGATCCGGTTTACTGCGGGATAGCTATCTGTTTTCGGATTGAAGTATATGGACTTATACACGTTTTGGCCCAGGATGATCACGTAAAAATCCGCCTGGGGACAGATGTCCCGGATCGCCTGGGCCGCGTTTTCCGGATACACCGCAAAAGGCCTTTGATCCGCCGCATAAAAGCCCAGGTGTTGAGCGGCAATATCGGACCAGGCATCTTCCCACCACGGTCTTTCCGTAGGAGCAGGGAACGGTTCCAGGTAAAAGAGTTCTTTTTCCATACACCTTTTGGCGGCTGACTTGATCTGTTGGGCCAGTTTGCGTTCCAGGATGAGGAGAAACCGGGTGGGGGTAAAGTCATCCGCCGGCCTGCCGGAATCAGACCGTTCTACCTTGAATTCATCGGTGAAGGAGGGGACAAAACAGACCTTGACGGCGCCCGCACCCTTCGAGCCTTGAAAGAATCGGCAGGGATACCTGCTATAACAGGTCTCGGCGATTTTGTTGGTGACAAAGCGATCTTTTTTAACTGCGCCGGCCTCCCACAGGGCCCTCACCAGACAGGGGGAGGTGAGATAATGAAAAAGGTGGGGTTTGCTGCGGATGATCTCCTGCAGGAATTTGAACTCCCTGCCCGTCAGGTTCATGGCCTTCAGGTCTTGTTTTGCGGGCGTGGCAGCGGGGTTATAAAGGAGATCCTTTCGGGCCATGACCGCGGACAGGCACACCTTCTCCTGTTTATGAATTTTTTGGATTAAAAGAAGACGGATGGCGATGAATTCTGCGGACGGGTAGATGCTGGTCACCCCGTAATCCCCTTCATAGAGGCTGAGCCCCTTGTCATAATGGTAAAGCACGGTGGTGAGGTCCAGGATATTGGGATCCAGGACCATGAGATCCAGGGGGTTTCGCTCCGGTTGAGTCATGGTGGCCACCACGTTCTCAAAATCCAGGGGTTCGTGGAGGCCCCGGACCCGCCACTGATCCCGGTACTCGGGATCTCCGGCCATTCCCAGGGTGATCTGTAAGAGGTAGGCCAGCACTTCCGCGGCATAGGCCTGGGCCGGAGTCAACTCCGCGTTCATCATCATGGGCGCAGCGGATGATTCGCCGGGTTTCGCTTGCACACCGGGAAAAGGCGTGGCAGCAACAAAGACCAAGCAGAGGATCAGGGCAGTCACAAGGAGGCTTTTACAGGTCATGAGAATACCATGCCAAATGACGACAACATAGACAACAATCCGGATTTTCTTGCCGGGGGTTATCAACTGATGCGGAAATGCCATTCCACAGTGATGCGTTATCTACCGAGACGATTGAAGGTATGCCGCAGCCTTTCTTCCTGCAAGTACGCCTGAAGCGACACAAGCCATAACCCCTCCACCTAAGGTGCCGGCTCCGACCAAAAAGAGCCCTTCAACTCCGGCGGTAAAATCTGAGAACCTGCCCGGACCCACTTGATCCGGGGTCTCTTCCGGACCGTAACACCCTCCCTGTACGGCATTGACCCAATACGCATTGGAAAGAGGGGTGGCATATTCGACATGATCCAAGTGGCTCGAGAGATCGGGGATGTATGTTTCCGCAGCCTTGACCAAGCGCTCCCCGATTCGATTCTTGAAGTCTTCGTAGTCTTGGCCCCGCTTCATGGAAGGCGCATCAGCCCATTTTTCAAAACGCTCGTAGTCCATCATGGTCGTTATTTCCAGGGTGTGCTTTCCCTGAGGCGCATGCCCGCCCTCCGGATCCTTTACGGATGGGCTGGTCATGAAAAACCCCGGCAACTCCTCCTTCATGGATGACGCATCTCGTGCCCGGTATATCCTATTGAAATCGATGTCATGATAGTGATAAATATTGGCGTCTGTTATGCCGCAGGAAGGAAGATCCAGGTCCGTGCCGATGAATGCATAGAAGGCCCCCACAGACGGGCGCAGATGCATGGCTTTCCGGCGAAGTTTGGAAGGGATTATCTCGGGATTCATTAGTCGGCCTACTGTAAGTGCCGGATCTGCGTTACTGATCACGCTCTTTGCGGTGTACTGTTGGCCGGATTCAGTCTTTATGAAAAACGCATCACCCTTTTTGTCCATTTCAACCACCCTCGCCAGCCTTTTGGTCTCAACGCCGTGAGACTGTAAAGCATCGACAAAAGCATCCCGAAATGCTCCGCTGCCGCCTTTGGGATAGTACCCGCCCCGGAGGTAATGGTCTAAAACCATAAGCGGTATTAAGGCGGAGGCCCTGGAAGGCGATAAGCCATAGGTCGCGGAAAGGGCTGAAAGAACTGCTTGCAAAAGCTTATCTTGGGTCACATCATCCAAAAGTTTCTGGTAGGTGGCCCGTCCATATTTCAGCATTACGGGGTGTCTAATAAGCAGCCCCAGCATCCCCAAGATACCGCCACTGCCGGAAATGGAGGCGTCCATGGCCTCGGTAACGCGATCGAGTACACGGAAATATTTCTCTATGCCCCTCTGCTCACCGGGGAATTCTCTGATAAGTTTTTCCTTGTAGTGCTCCTTGCCCTTGCACAAGTCAATTTCATAATCCGGGAAGACATAGCGGTCAAACCCCTCCGGGTCCAGTTCAACAAAGTCCACCTTGTCGGCGATTCCCAAACCCTCCAACAGATCTAAAAAAGCTTCTCCTCTGCCGAGCTGCCCCAGATAGTGCAGGCCGGTATCAAAGCTGTACGGGCCGCGCCGAAAGGGATTCAGATATCCACCCAGGGAGGGCATCGCTTCCAGCAAAAGGGTGGAAAACCCCTGTTTCGCCAGAAAGAGGGCTGATGATAACCCGCCTGCACCACTGCCAATGACGATCACTTGAAAATCTGTCATTTTTCACTCCTTTCGGCGATCGAAATTCAGTATGCTCTGAGGGAACGCGCCTGATTCCGATCCCCACCTTGAGCCAGTTGATGATCTGTTCCTCTCTGAAGCGACTCCAATCGCCGATTTGAGACCGAAAAAATCGGCAGCGTTTTTCCCTAATATCTTTTCAACTTGACAGTCCAAAGTTTTAGGGCGGTCATGCCGCCAAAGACATCTCATCAACCGCTGTCTTTCTGCTCTTTGACATAATTATTCGATAAATCGCGCTATTCCTGAAAATGAAAAAATTATGGTAGTACTCGTGCTGAA
>JAIPDZ010000304.1 GCA_021737425.1 Deltaproteobacteria bacterium | reverse complement strand
AACGGGTGTCCGGATCCAGGCTGAGGCGGTACTCCAGGTCGGCCCTGCCATACCCGCCCATGTCTGCGTTCAGACGGCCTGTTATCCCGGACAGGGGACCTTCGGCCTGTACATCCAGCTCAAACCCTTGGGCATCCTTTACACCGGCAAGACCTGCCACCAGGCCTCGGGGGGATTCATGGTACTTCAACCGGGCGGAGAGGTACTGCGCTCCCAGATCGTATACCGCTTTGAGGTGAAGGGCGTCGTCGGTGTGTCGGAGATCCTCCAATACCCCCCGAACCTGAATACGCTGTTGAAGGGTTTCCGCCCTGGTCTCGAGACGGTAGGTTAGAGGCGTGCCGGTCACCGCCTGGTTCAGTTCAATGCGCTGGATGCGGATATCGCGGATCAAAATTCGGGGCAGGGACAAAACCCGCCCGCTTTGGTCCGGTTCGTCTTTGGGCTCGATTTCCTCCTGAGGCGGGGCGGGCCGCCGGGAGATCGCCACCTTTTCCGTGTGAAACCGCTCTATATCCAGGATTCCCCGAAACAGTGGCCAGGGCTTGAGTACCACATCCGTCTCATGGGCTTCCAGCCATGGCCCGCGTGCATCAGAGACGGTCACCCGGTCCACCCGGATAAAAAAGGGCAAAATCCCATCCAGTCCGTGAAGCGAAAGGCGATAGGCACCGGTTTCAGCGGTGGCCTGGGTCACCCATGTGGCCAGCCGATCCTTGGCCCACCGGGTCTGTACCCCGGCCCAGAGCAGGGTTAGAAACAGGATAAATCCCAAAAATGAAAACAGCGCCCACCTGAGCCATTTTGCCCATGCAGGTCGGGTCTTGCCTTTGGTGTCGTTTTTGGCGGTATCAGACATTTAAAAAGACTGACCGAGGCTGACATAGATCTGAAAACTGTCGTCCACGCCTTTTCGTTTGTTAATGGGCACGGCCGCATCCAGGCGGATGGGGCCGATGGCCGTATAATATCGAAGTCCCAGGCCTGCCCCGTAGAGGATATGCTGCGAGTCAAAATCCGGGACCCGGTCCAGGAACGCCGAACCCCCGTCCAGGAAAGGGACCAGGCCCACAGATTCGGTGATTTTAAACCGTACTTCAAGGGAAAAGGTGAGGACGGAGAGGCCGCCCAGGGGGATATCCCCTTGAACCGGTCCGGCGGCCTGATAGGCATACCCCCTGACAGATCCGCCACCTCCGGCATAAAATCTGAGATCGGCCGGCATGTCATGGTGGCTGATGCCGAAAACCTGGCCAAAGGCCGCGCGTACGGCCACCACCATCTTGTCCCCGGTGTGGAAATTAAAATAGGTGCTCCCGGCCAAAAGGTAACGGAAAAAGCGGGTGTCCCCGTGGGAGACGTCTTGATAGGGGGCCATGTTGAGGGAGAGATTATATCCTGTTGTGGGGTTGAGCAGGTTCTTTCGCGTATCCTGATTCGCTGTAAAGGGAATGTAAAACAGATGGTACGTGCTGTACTCTTTGTTGGCGGCCGGCTCCACCCGGCCGTATCGAAATCCGAGGCCCGCACCAGCCTGGAAGGTGTGCGTGAACTGCCGCTGGACCATACTGGAGATATCCGCCGATCTGGCGTCGTAGGCATCTGTGGTTTCATCGTTGAATGCGCTCTTTGCAATAAACGTATTGTCCTTGTCCATGAACATGGGCTTGTCGAACCGCACAGAGGCGGTGCGGATTTTGCTGTTGAAAACAGCACCAGCGGTCAGTTTTTCAGCCATTTTAAACAGGTTGCGGTGGGTCCAGCTGCCGCTGATGCCCGGCCCGTAGTCCGTGGTGTATTCCACGGCGAGCCGAACCGTACGGGGGGCGCGTTCTTTGAGGCGTACGGTGATGGGCAGCCCATCCTGTTCGTCGGGTTTGTCGGGATGGTTGAATTCCACCAGGCTGAACAGATTGGTATCAAAGAGCATCTTTCTGGCCCTGTTGATAAGTCGCTGGTCATAGCCCTGGCCCTGCTTCCATGGCAGAAGTGCACGAACATATTCTGAATCCAGCTCTTTGAGACCGGTGACATGGGTCTCGCCGAACAGGGCGAAGGGCCCCGGCTTGACCTGGAACCGGACTTCAACCGTGTCGGTGGAAAAGTCGGCGGTCACCTGCCGCTCAATGATTCGGGGAAACGGGTATCCATTATTTTTGTATCGTGCCAAGATGAATTTGCCGGCATCCACCACTTTTTGTGCGGAATAGGGGGCGTGCTCGGCAATCCCGGCCTCGGCCGGGGTGGGCGGATTGAGGACGTGTGGAGAAACATCCGGGGCCAGGGCAATGACCGGGGAAGATACAGTGAACCGCGGTCCAGGGTCAATTTCAAATCTGACAGTCATTGGTTTTTCCTGTGGGATTTCCGGATCATATACCCGTGCGATGTCGTCCGGATCAGTTTCAAAGCCCGTTTGGGGGGGGACAAGGGTCACCTTCACCCGGCCTTCAAAATACCCGAAGGACCGGAGGACCTTCCGCATCTCCGGGATATCTCCCATGGCGCGGCGATTCAGCAAAGCCATGGACTGTGGCGGAGCGTCCTTTTGCTGGACCGTCTTGGAAACCTCCTGTAAGAGCTTGTCCACTTGGACGGGCGTTGACGGCGGGGTTTGTATATCGACCACATAAGGGGTACGCTCCTGGGAGGATGCGGCCGCAGCATGTGTGGCCCACAATACCGCCAGCAAGGTGATCATTGCCCAGGTGCAGACAGGTCCGTGAAGCATGTATCGAATGTGCGGTAAAGTCATCAGTAAACGCTGCAGCCCCTCCTGCCCGCACCCCTTGTGCCATCAGCCGAGGCCCGGACGGCCTTCGGCTGGAATCTCAACAGGGGCCGGAGATTCTCCGGGATGTAAGGAGAATCGGTCCAAGGCACACCTGTTCTATGTCTAATTACGGATTTGATCCCGGTCGACGGCCCGAACTGGAAAAAGGCCTGTCTATACAAGGTAAGGGCTCACTCAAAAATAACTTCACATTTTCCCATCTCAGCTTCGGGCCGTCTTCGGCTGCCGCTCAATCGTGAAGTCCTCAAAATAGTCTACTATTTCTGTGGCTTCACTCAGTCGCGACAACCAAATCCAACCCAAATCTGAGCGTCAATTCTGCGAACTTATTTTTGAGCGAGCCCTAAGTGGAGGTGTTGATAAACACAAATTATAGAGAGGGACCGAATCTCATTGGTCCGGTCCCTTGGGGTGCCCCTGCCTGTCAGTTTAATTTGAAGTGAAATTAGCCCCAGGTCCCCCTCTTATGGGCCCTTATTGGGCGAATACCGTTAAAATTTTAAAAGAAAGCCGTGTCCATGTCAAGCTGTGAACCGCTCGGGGGGCCGTCTGAAAATCACGGTTCGGCCGGAAAATTCTCTTGACCGTTCAACTCCACTTCACTACAGGGTATACAGATATGGTTTTTGGAACCCAATGCGCTGTTTATGAGTCTTCAACTGTCTGAAGGAAAGGGGTTATTCATGATTCGCGTTTGTGCTAAACCCGGTTATGGTCGTTTTTTGTATGGACTGCTGAGCCTGCTTTTTATCCTGTGCGTAAACTGCGGCGGCGATTCCGCCCCGTCCTCCTCCACCACCCGACCGGTTCTGGTTTTGGGAGATATCCATTTCAACCCTTTTTACGATCCAGACCTTTTTCCCGAGCTAATGGCCTCTCCTCCGGAACTCTGGCCCCATATTTTTGAAGGTTCCGTCATCACTGAACCCCAGTCCTGGGGCAAGGAGACCAATTATCCCCTCCTGGTAAAATTGCTTGATGCGGTGCAATCCCGGGTCTCATCGAGCCCGGTGGTACTTTTCCAGGGCGATATTCTGGCCCACAAATTTCGTGAAACCTTTTTCGGCCTTTACGGCGAACAGGACGAGGCGGCCCTTCGCGCTTTTGTCCATAAGACGGTTGCATTTTTCGTGGATCAATTGCGGGGGGCACTCCCGGAAGATACGCCGGTGATGTTCGTGCTGGGGAACAACGATTCATATGCAGGCGATTACCGTTTGATCCCCGGCGGCGATTTTCTAATGGAAACCGCTGAGCTTTTCTATACCGAGTTCCTTTTGCGGCAAGTCGATTGTGACACCTTCAAAGAGACGTACTGTGAGGCCGGATACTATAAGGCCCAACCCCTCTCTTCCAAGGTGGTGTTTATATGCCTCAACACCTTGCTCTTCTCAGTAAACTGGTCTGGAGAAGGGACCGATGCTCCGGAGCAACATCTGGCCTGGCTGCGAGACACCCTGGCCGATGCTCAGGCTTCAGGAAAGAAGGTGTGGCTTGTGATGCACGTGCCCCCCGGAGCGGACATCTATGGCACCGTAGCCGCCTATATGGATGAAACAGGGCATATCTCGGATGCGGCCATGATGTGGAAACCCGATTACCAGGAACGTTTTATGGAGATGATGAGGGAGTACACGGACATTATCCAGGCAGGGTTTGCCGGTCACACCCACATGGATGAATACCGTCTTGTCTCAGATAGCGGTGGGCAGTCACCGAATCCCGTCCTTATTACACCCGGTATCAGCCCTGTATTCGGCAACAACCCCGCATTCAAGATATTTGATATGGGGGAATCCAACTGGGAACTGCGGGACTATCGTTCCATGGTCTATCCTTTTGATGGCGGGATCCGGGAGTTTTCCCCCTATTACCTTTTTTCGAGTGTTTACCAGATGGAAGGGCCTCTAACCGCATCGCTCAGCCTTCTGTGGCCCCGGTTATCCACGGATACGGCGGACCGGCAGAACTACACGCATTTTTACTACTCAGGGCACGATGCCGGAAACCCAGTGAATGATATCAACTGGCCGGCCTACTGGTGTGCCGTCGGCAACATGGACAAGGAAGATTACATGGCATGCGTTAACTCCTACCGGTAAAGACTCCGTGCCCAACAACCCGCTTCAAATAATCATCAGCCGCCTGACGGCCCCCGTAAAGGGCGCCGCCCTGTCAGGCATAAACGCCGGCGATCAGTTTCGTCCCACCGAGGACGGGGACCAGGCTACGGCCCGAAATATCAATGCGGCTTTCCTCATCGCACTCTCCGGACCCGGTCATGCATTTTACGAAGCGGCTCGGCGCTATCTGGGACGCCT
>JAIPDZ010000303.1 GCA_021737425.1 Deltaproteobacteria bacterium | reverse complement strand
TAATCATCATCTGAGTCCCACTTTCCCTGAAGCAAAATAGCCTCGCTTCAGTGTAAATCGACAATTTGACTCGCCTGTTGCCGGCAACCATCCTTTCTTCATTAGCAATTCAAACTTCATGCCGGACTCGGCAATCTCAGCGGAAAAAAGCTAAGCCATTGATTTTCAAAGGAAGATTGAGAGGGAAGCAGTTGTCAGGGGGGCGCGTAAATCGGCCTATAAATGGTCATATATGATTATTGGTTACATATGACCAGTTCCTCTGCCTGTCGTAACATCTCAATAATCAGGGACAAACCTCCTGGATTCCGGCCTGCGCCGGAATCCAGTATCGTGCCAGAGAAAGCGGTCACCCCGATTTATTGAGAAGATACTGACTGTCTTCAATTATATTTCGAAATCGCTTGACTTTAGCGAATAGACAGGTTATTTTATCATAAATCATGAGGGTTCGCCTTTATGGGCGGGCCTTTTTCGTTCTGAAGGAAAATGTAGTGGTCCTTAGTGACATCCTGAAGTCTGGAAACATGAGAAACTATTTGAAAGGAGGATGTTACTATGGCGAATGGAATCGTGAAGTGGTTTAACGACCGAAAAGGCTTTGGCTTTATTGAGCAGCAGGACGGACCGGATGTATTTGTACATCATTCAGGGATAAATTCAACCGGCTTCAAATCGCTCAATGAAGGTGATCATGTCACCTTTGACATAGAGCAGGGTCAAAAAGGACCTTCTGCGGTGAATGTCACCGTAGCGTAGCCCACCTGGGTTCTGAGCAGTAAAAGGGTACGCCGACAAATGACGGTGTGCCCTTTTTTTATGCCTCCAAAAACGGCGGCCCCGAGGCGCCTCAACTCAATTCCGCATGCATTCTGACCACCACATGCCCCCATCCCCCGCATAAGGGGCCGGTATCAAAACAGCCGGTGGTGTTGAACATGACCTCGTTCGGGTCCCGGCCGTTCATGAGGTTCTCAAAAAAGGCATTGATGAGCACCGTCAAATTGGGCATCAAAAAGGCGCATACCCGCTCCGGATTCTGTTGGGTGAGCAGATTGCCCGAATTATCGAAAATCAACCTCTGCCCCACTGCATGTCCTGAGTGGCACCCCTTGGATTCGATCACCTCACCCACCAATCGGTATTTGGAGGCTTCGATGGCGTTTTGAAACAGGTTCTGAAATTTGGGGTTTTCCTCAATCAGGGACCATTCCCGGTCTTCCAAATTCAATCTTTTCCGGATTATGTCTGCAATCTGGTGTTTGTCCATGATTTCCTCCTCAGGAAGTGCTGCCTCATGATCATTGGCTGTTTCTTGAATGGAGACGCACGAGCACAGGAACTGTTTATATATCACATCTGCCCGAATCATCAATAGGATTGAAGGCGATTTGTACAAGTTGAAGTCAACCCCAATTTGTGGTAATTTTGGCATTGTCTCAGAAACCGCGGGGATAGAACGATGGAGAATCAAAGCAATGCGAACGCAGTCCATTTCCAGACCTCTCGTCGCGATTTTCTCAAGATGGCCGGCTTGGCCTATATGGGATTATTTGCCTCCGGCTGTCACCAAAGGAAGGACGCCATGACGCCCTCTTTACCCGGGTTCTCCGGATCATGTGAGCAGGTGGCCGTTGCGGCCCTCCCCCGAGGCTCGAACCCGGAGGCCGTCCTCATGGCCGTGAAACGAACAGCCGAAGCAGCCTCCTGCTTTTCCTGGCTTTCGCGGGGGGATACCGTCTTTATCAAGGTGGCCTCCAACTCCGCAAACCCCTATCCGGCCACCACTTCACCCCTGTCCGTGCGGGCCATGGTGCGCCTGCTGCTGGAGAAGGGCGCCGGGCAGGTGATTGTAGGGGATAAACCGGGCGTGGAGGCAGTCTATCAGGACCCGGACCGCCGGAAGGGATCCAGCCGGGAGGTCTTTCTTCAAAACGGCCTTCAGGAGGCCGCCCTGGAATCGGGGGCTCAGGTCCATTATTTTGAAGAGCCGGGGTATGATGCCTTTTTTGCAGACCGTACTGTGCATGCCGGTCACTGGACAGGGGGGTTGCGCTTTCCCAATATCCTCAATCAGGTGGACCACATCGTTCTCCTTCCCCGGGTGAGTCGACACGCCCTGGCCGGGACCACCCTGGGGGCAAAGGCGGCAGTGGGATGGCTGCGGGATGACAGCCGTCTTGAACTCCACCACGACGCGGCCACCTTTTATGAAAAGATTGCGGAGATCAACGACGCCGCCGTATTGAGGGACAAGCAGAGACTGGTACTCAGTGTGGCCACCGAGGTGCAAACCACCTTCGGTCCGGATCAGGGCTTTTCGGCCCGGCCGGACCCCGGGTTGGTGTTCGCATCCGAATCCCTCCTGGCCCATGATATGGTATCCCTGGGATGGCTCCTCTGGAACCGCGAACACGGCACGCCATCGGCCCAGTTGAGATGGTTCCGTGATCCCTATGTCACCTATCCGGGGATGATGAACCGCATTTTTGTGGGCATGATCTGGGGCATCCGGTCCTTCTTCACCGCCCAAACCTACGCCCAAGTCCCCATCCAATCCATCCGCACAGACCCGGTCATGGTCAGGGCCGCGGCCCTGTGGGGCGGATTCCCGCAATTGGAGTTGGTGGACCTAAATGGAACCCTCCCTGAATCCGTGGTCCACTACCTGAATGAACAGGAGTAGTGGATGATAGCGGCATTTGACGTTCACTACCTGGAGAACGGCTGCGCAGCGGCTGCAGTCCTGTTCTCCGATTACACCGATGCAGCACCCGGGGAAACCTACACCCGGTTTTTACCCGGGGCAACGGACTACATTCCAGGGGAATTCTACACACGGGAACTCCCCTGTATCCTCGCCCTGCTCACCCAAATTCACAAGCCCTTGGATGAAATGGTGGTGGACGGTTATGTGACGCTCGGCAACAGACCCGGCCTGGGGCAGCATCTTTTTGAGGCCGTAAATAGGGCCATCCCCGTCATCGGGGTGGCCAAATCCAGGTTCACGGGGGCTGACGGCACGGAGGTCCTCCGGGGACGCAGCATGCGGCCCCTGTATATCACCTGTGCCGGAATGGATGTGGGAACGGCTGTCCACAAAATCAACATCATGCACGGGGCCCATCGAATCCCCACCCTGCTCAAACAGGTGGACCTGCTGGCCCGAGAAAAGGCCCGGGATCAACTCACCCAGGTGACAAATTCATCCAATTCCGCCCGTTCCCTTTCAAAGTGATTGACCGGTGCGGCCCAGTCCGGATATCCCATGGCGGTCCCGATCACCACCACCCGATCTTCAGGGATGGACAGCAATTCCCTGAGCAGCCCCGGATACCTTACCGAACCGGCCAAAATGCAGGTGCCCAGGCCTCTATCATGGGCCAGGAGGCAGACCGTCTGCATCAGCAGTCCCACATCCAGCATGGCATATTCCATGTGAAGGCTTTTGGAGAGACAGACCAGAATCATGCACGGGGCGCCGAAAAGGGCGAACATTTCCCCGTAATACTCATTCCGAGCCTCCACATCTTCCCTGGAAATGGAAAGGGAGGTCAGCACTTTTTTCCCCACCTCCACATACCTTTTCTTGAGGGTTTCCGGCCACACTTCGGGCATGGCGATGTCAGATGCAGGCGCCTCCCCATGTAGGCACTTCCGGCGATTGGCCTTTTTGAATCTCTCCAGGGCCTCTCCGGTGACCACGTAAAGCTCCCAGGGCTGGGTATTGCCCCATGAAGGCGACCAGCGGGCTGTGTTTACAATGTCACGGACAATTTCCTCCGGCACCGGTTTTGGTTTGAACCTGCGAATACTTCTTCTCCCTTTTACTGCTGTCTCAGTCTCCATGAATCAACCTCCTCAAAAAAAGGGTCCCCAAACGGCGGTGGGATTCCGGCCCCCCCGGCGCCAAGGCCCATATTCTATAAGCGCTTTTTGGCAAAAAGACCCGGTTTTCTCCGTACGACCAGGGGCATCAAACCGTTTCCAGCGGGATTATTCGACGATATACGAGCCGGTCTTAAAACGCAAGATACCCGTCTGCCTCTAAGGAGAGCCCGGAATATTGATTGACAAATCAATCAATCCCTGGTGTAATCATGGGTATGACAAAATTGATTCCCCGAAATAGAACCGACAAGGAATCGGTGATTTTCGAAGCCGCCTTAAAGACCATAAAGCAGAAAGGGTATCACCGGGCCCGGATCTCCGATATCGCGGATGCGGCCGGGATTTCCTACGGACTGGTGTACCATTATTTTAAAAACAAGGAGGATCTGTTTGATACCATATTCAAGCAATGGTGGGAGGGCCTCTTTGCGTTGATGGCGGATATCAGCCACCAGGAATCCCCCATTGCGGATAAGCTCAAACAGGTCATCCTCTACTTTTTCGACACCTATAAGACCGATCCGGAACTGGTGAATGTATTCATCACCGAGATCTCCAGGTCCACGGCCAATCTGACCACCGCCCGCTTGCATTACTTCAAGGAATTCATGGGGCTGGTGGAAGACGTCATCCGGGAGGGACAGCAACGCGGCACTTTCAGGAAAGATCTGAACGCGCGCTACCTCACCTACATATTTTTAGGCGCTGTGGAAACATTCCTGTCGGCCATGGTACTGGAGGATCAGAAAATCAAGGGAGATGCGCAGAAAAACCGAATTGCGGATACCATCATAGAGGTCTTTTTGCGTGGTGCAAGCGATCAGCGCAACAGGGGTTGAGCACACATTATGGATTTGTAACCGTTTCGGCCTCTGAGGCAGGCCATGAGGGGGTCTTCGTTCACGGGTCGTTATGTCAACGGGCTAAGTTAATACATGGATTTTGCATTTACTCAGGAACAGCGGATATTTAAGGATCAGGTGATCCGGTTTGCCGCCAAAGAGATTGTCCCCCGGGTCCAGGCCCACGATCTCGCCGGGGAGTTTGATTTTCAGTCCTTTCGGCGGCTGGGGGAGTTCGGCATCCTGGGGCTCCATTTCCCGGAAGCACTGGGCGGGAGCGATGCCGATGTGGTCACCACCGTCATGGCCGGGGAGGCCCTGGGAGAGGCGGGCGTGGACGGGGGGCTTTGCCTGGCCTATGGGGCCCACACCTTTTTGTGCGCCG
>JAIPDZ010000302.1 GCA_021737425.1 Deltaproteobacteria bacterium | reverse complement strand
TCCTATGAACGGACCAACTTGGCCGGATTTTTAAACATCCTGGAATTGGCCCGGGAACACAGGGTCACCAATCTGGTATATGCCTCCTCCTCGTCCGTATACGGAAAAAACCCAAAAATCCCTTATGCTGTGGAAGATCGGGTGGACAACCCCATCTCCCTTTACGCAGCCACCAAAAAGGCCAATGAACTCATGGCCCATGCATACAGTCATCTCTTTGAGATCCCTTGCACCGGATTGAGATATTTTACGGTGTATGGACCATGGGGACGACCGGACATGGCCCTGTTCCTCTTCACGGACGCCATTTTGAACAACCGGCCCATACAGGTTTTTAATTACGGAAACATGAGAAGGGATTTCACCTATATTGATGACGTCATAGATGGAACGGTGGCCGCCCTCGAACGGCCGGCGCCTTATGAGATTTTCAACCTGGGGAATTCCGATTCAATCGGATTGCTCCATTTCATCCGGATTATCGAGGAGGAATTGGGGGCCACGGCCCAAAAACAGATGATGCCCATGCAACCCGGGGATGTGGCGGAGACCACTGCCGATATCGAAAAATCAAAGGCCCGTCTGGGCTTTTCCCCCAAGACCCCCCTAAGAGAAGGGATTCGAAACTTCCTCTCCTGGTACAGGGAATACTACGGGACCGGTGATCACGGAACAGACGCTTAGATGAGGTTTCAGGTGTCAGGTGTCAGGTGTTCCCGCTAAAACGGGATCTTCGACCGGTTTCAGGCGTCAGGATCCGGGGGTTTTGGAGACCGGAGAGTTGACCACTCATGATGGGTGCGGTCGGTGGCCCGCCTCATGAGAATACCGAGGCCATCAACGGAATGGCCACAAACGCCCCCAGGGAACTTCCCATATTGGTGAAGACCACGATCAGCAGTATCCGGGTGATTTTGTTTTTCCAGAATCCTTTGGGCGATGCGATATCTTCGGGCAGGCGTTCAAAATCCCTCACTTTCGGTTTTCCCAGGAACGTCTCCATTAGACCGGCCACCCACCCGGCGGCGATCATCGGATTTAGAGAGGTAATGGGAGACGCCACAATAGCGGAAAGAATGGTCAACGGATGGGCAAGGGCTGCGGCGGCCCCCAATCCGGCGCAGACCGCATTGGCCAGGACCCACCACTTAATCATGTGCGCGCCCGCATCCGCACCCGCCATATAAAACCCCACCCCGATCAGACCTGCCACCAAAAGGGGAATCCCCCACTTCAAAAAGGGAAGCAGTTTAGAACCCGGCGGGAGGGTCTCCAAGGCCTCCAGGTCCACGGCACGGTTCCATTGTTTCTGAATGCCCGGCACATGCCCGGCCCCCACAACCGCCACGATTTTTTTCCCGGGCGCCCTCCTTATCTTTTCTGCCAGGTATTGATCTCTCTCATCAATGAGCACCTGTCGCAGTTCCGGGAGCAGATCACCCATCTCCAGTAAAAGGGTTTCCAGCACGTCCTTTTTCTTTAATTCCTCGATATCCGCTTCTTCTATGGTGCTCGCCCCCACTGTGGATGTAATCAGTTGCACCAAAAGCTTCATTTTGGTCCAGAGCCCCATGAGCCGCCAGGCCCTGGCCAGGGTGATGCGGATGTCCCGGTCACACAGTCGTACCTCTGCCCCCAGCGCCTCTGCCCGCTGAACGGCGCGCAGCATTTCTTCACCGGGCTTGATGCCCAGCTTATTCCCGATCTTTTTTTGAAAGGCGGCCAGCATCAGATTGGACAGAAGCAAAAAGGCCTTCTTCTCGCGGATCACCTTGATGAGATCTGTGTTCTCCCACCGGTTTTTCTGGGTCATGGCCTGATACCTCGATTCACACAGTTCAACACATACGGTATCAGGGGCCTCCTCATCGATCACCCGGGCCACCAGGTCGGCACTTTCTTTGGAAACATGGGCGGTCCCCAGCAAAACCACTTGCTTGCCCTCGGCAACCAAGAGGTCCTTATTTTCGTGTTCAGTCATATGTCTCCAGTAGGCATCTCAGTAAAGGGTCAAGAACAGGTTCACGCTATTACCACAAATATCCTCCCTTTCCAAGGGGTTTGTTTCCCCTTAACCCGGCCCCATGGCGTGTGGTGAAACCCATAGCAATGCGGGCTGATCATCGTACCCAAATTGATTCGCCGAGAACAGGAGGGAATCAGAGAGACCATGGGACATCCCAATCATGGCTCACCTCCCTCTTGCGCCGTCTTAGCCGGCCGGCTCATCGACGGCAGCGAGGGCCCGATTCGCAAGAACAGCGCGTTCGATAAGGTCACGAATCCCCTTGTTTGCGTTTTTTCAGCAAAAACTCCAACAGCATCTTGGCCAACCACAGCAGAATCAGAGAGATGTTGAAAAAGTAGAGATACACATAGGCCGCGCTCAACTTCAAGCCGGAATCGGTTACCCATGCATAAGGGGATCCGGTAAGGAGCGCCAACTTTTCCGGCGAAAAACGATCATAGTGCAACCAGATGAGAAAAAAGAAGAGGGGTAAGAAATAGGTCACCCCCATCTCAAAGAACCTGTCTAACATAATTTTTTCAAATTCCTCGTCCGCCGACTGGTGAACCCCTTTCTTGAGCGCGCTTTTCAGGCGAGGATCCGTCACATCATCTGTATATTTCAGGTTCCCCAATTTCTCCTTGAACCGGGCGTTGAGCATGCGCTCCCGCTTCCGGTTAAATGTTCGGGCAAGCATTCTGGAGATGACGGCCCCGGCCATCGCCACCAGAATAATCTGAGTCCGCGGCGAAAAGCCGCTGATGGGGGTGGCAAGGAAATTGAGAAGAAACGCAATCCCATCCAAGGCAGGGCCGATAAGGGAATGGTATAAGGCCAGAAAAAGGCTGTCCAGCAGGTCGGATAAGGCGTCCATCAGGCTTCAGATCCCGCTAACAAAAAAGGCGGCAGCAGAACACCTCCTGCCGCCGCCACTCTTTCAGGGACGCGTCTTCATCATCTTAGAAACGGAAGCGCACCGGTGTACTTTAAGAATACAATGAAAAGGATAATGGCCAGGGCCCGCTTCAGAAAGATCTCCGGGAGCTTTTTCTGTATCTTGGGCCCGACTTTACCGCCAATAATCGCCCCTGCCGCAATCAATGCCGCCATGATCCAGTCGGGTTGATAGCCGTTTATCATGTATCTTGTGATACCGCCGATCGAGGTCCCGAAGGTGCCGCAGAGCGAAATGGGCACTGCGAGATACATGGGGTATCCCATGACGGTGGTCATGAAGGGAACCAGCATGAAGCCACCCCCCACACCGAAGGCCGAGGCGATACACCCGATGATAATGCCGCCAAAAAAGAGTGCGATGGGATTGGCCTTGAACCCCTCACCCCAGAAGCTGAATTTGATCTTGGTCACACGCCATCCCTTTTCCAGCACGACTTTACCCACTTCAGCCGCCCGACCCTCTTCCTTGGCCTGCTTGATCTCAGCATCAAACTTCTCAACGATTGCCTTGATCGCCTTTTTCTTCTCGATGGAACGCTTGGTGGACTCATACCACAGCTTGATGAACAGAATCAGGCAGAAAAACCCGAGATAGAACTTATAGGCCTTCATGGGCAGATACTTGGCGGAATATGTGGGCCCGATCCAGAACGCACCCAGCACGATCCCCCCCACAAAGAAGAGGGCCACCGGCCATGCCAGTCTGCCCTCCTTAAAATAGGTCCATACGCCTGTAATGGGTGAGCATAACGTCAAAAAGAGATTGGTGGGCTTCACCGCATTGGCCGCATTTATGCCCACCGCTCCTTTGGTGCCGATGACGGTGATCTGAAATGCGGCGGTAAAGAGCCCGCCGGCCGCCCCCACGATGACAAACATGCATCCGATCAGAAAGGCCCCCACAAATACGATAAGCGGGTTCATGTAGGTGCCCCCCACCGAGAAGTAAAACCCGCTTTTCTGGACATGCATTTGGGTGAGTTTATCCCCATTCACATAAACAGTAAGCGGGGTATCCGGGGGAATATTCTTTCCCAGCTTGAACGACACGGCGTACTCACCGGTTTGTTTATCCACCGACACCTGGACGTCCTCATTCCAGTCTTCACCCGTACTCCCGCCCATGACCATCCGCGCATTACCCCCGCCGATGGGCCTTTCCTTCGATACCGTATTGATGCCGAACTTTTCCTGGTGAGTAAAGGCGAGGAACTGCCACTGTTTCTCAGTGGTTACGGGACCGAGGAACTGCTTGACGTTCTGAGGAATATCGCCCCAGGTCTTGATCTTATTGACCTCCATTTTCCATTTAAAGGGCGGGAACCACTTTCCCTTGGTCACCTCGGTGGGTGTGGCCAGGCTCTCGGGATCGTTGGTCAGCATATAGTATATGGGGGGAATGGCTGTCTCACCGAATTTTTTGGTGAGGGTCGCCCGTTCCTTAGACCCGGGGGCTTCGGAAGGTTTGAACATCTTTTTTGAACAGACCAAGAGATAGAGGTCGTTCCCCGGTTGGATCTTTCCGGTAATCTCAACGGTTCCCCCCGCCTCGGGATTGTCGGTGGCCAAGTCGGCCGTGGCCGCATTTCCCGACGTGGAAATGCCGAGACATATCCCCAGAATAAGACAGGAAAACAGATGGATCTTTTTCGGCATGAGATACCTCCCTTCGGGTTTAAAGATTTATGTAGGATCAAGCATTCAGTCCGCCAATGGAAAAAACGCCCTGGTATCGGGACGTAACAATATACCAACACCCCTTTTACATCAAGGAAAAAATCAAAAACTTCGTTTTTCCTTGACCTTAACTCTCGGAAAAAGCTATCTTTTTGGCGTATTCCCGTGGGCAGTATCTACACAGGATTGATTCTCAACCAACTCAAGAGATAACCAATGAAACTGATGCTCAAGCACAAGGTAATCGGGCTTCCGGTGCTGGCCGCCATATTGCCGGTACTGGTCACCTTTATGGTCACATCCTTTCAGAAAAACAGTGTGACCGGCCGGATCGAAGACGAGCTGGACATATTGGCGCGGGACAGCATGGAACGTCTCGCAGTGGCCATACAGGATACCTGTGAAGTCACCTATGCCATGATCCAAAAGGATGTTACGCGTAAATCAAAGGACGCGGCTGATTTTTTTTCAGCCGTAGGCGGGTTCT
>JAIPDZ010000301.1 GCA_021737425.1 Deltaproteobacteria bacterium | reverse complement strand
GTGACAGAGACAGGCATAGACCCGAACCCACCGCATCCAGCGCCTTGGACCAGAGCAATACTACAAGACCGTCCAAGGAGGAGCGCAGGCGCAGGTACAAAGAGGTGGTCGAGCGGATGAAGAGAGATTCAACGCGCAACCCCGAACTGGCGAAGCACACCACGGTGAAGATCTTCTTCCGCGATCCGGTACCACTTAGTGAGACACCCAATGGCGAAAAAAGAAACAAAGGTTCTCAAACAAAGGGACCGAGGGAAAAGTAAAGTCCAAGCCAGCCCTCCAGCGCGATGGGGTGGGCTGGCTCTACAGGGGCCATATTTCACCTTCCGGGGATAGGCACTACGCGCTGAAAGGCGGATCTGCTGGGCCGCTTTCCCCCTCCGGGAATAACACCAGCCACATGCAAGAGGGATTTTATGGACAAGAGAAAACTGCTGGAAGACGTGTTTAAAGAGTACTCTGAAGTCTGCTTGGCATCAAACTCCATAGAACAAAAAGGAACGAGCTTCTATATGGCTGTTGTCTTCCCGGCGCTTACATCCTGTGCAGGTGACGGCCAGTTCGCTGGCCAGTTCGCCATCGACGATATCGAGAAACTCTGGAACAGCACCAAAGGCAAAGACCAGCCATAGGTGTATAACCTCACACCCGCCACACCCACCCTTCAAAATCAATGATGTCAACCTACCCAAATCATGGCTTCGCCGCTGCTTTGGTGAGATAGCAAAATTACACGGTATTTGAAAAAATGTACAAGGACTGTACAAAACCGGGGGATCACAAAAAAAGGACCTACGGTAAAATTGCCGTAAGTCCTTGATTTTATTGGTGCCGAGACGCAGAATTGAACTGCGGACACGGGGATTTTCAGTCCCCTGCTCTACCGTCTGAGCTATCTCGGCGCGTCAAAACCTAATTATAACCAAATAAAAAACCCGGGTCAAGTCCAATTTGCCAAGAATTTGGGCTATGGATTGTTTTTGTCTTCCGGCAATTCGGGTTCAATTTCCATTTCCAGTGGCTGTATCTCTTCAAGCTCCAGAAAGCCTTCATCGCCTTCCTCGGAACGCTTGTCCCCCGTTTTCACTTGCGGTTCATCCTCTTTCATTCCAATGGCCGTGGATTCAGGTGGCAGGTCAAACCGGCTGTGGTCGAGGGTCGGGGCCTCGGGCTCCACATCAAAGTTGACAGGTCCGGGTTCCTCTGGTTCCATATCATATCCGAGCGTTTCGCTGCCGGTATCAACCGTCTCCTTGTCCATCCCAATTTCCTCAAGATTCGTGAACTCGGGTTCTATGTCAAACTTGAGCGCCTCAGCCTCGGGTTCTTCAGATATCTTCTCCCCCGTCGTAAGGGGATCCAGGCTGGCCATCAGTTCCTCTTGCGTGGACGGGGTCATGCCGGGCGCCAGGGACTCGGGTTCATCTGAGAGGGTTTGCCGCTCGCCCTCTTGGATCAGGGCCCCCAGGAGGAAGGGGGGGGCGGGCTTGAAGTCAGGGAGGTTCATCTCCGTTCTTTCAGCCGCAAGGGAATTTCCACACTTGGGACAGGTATCATTGTAATCAAAACTGATATAGTCGCATTTCGGGCATTTCATGGTGTTACTCCTGGTGCTTTTCTACTGCTTCCCTGTATAGGTTCCCTCATAGTCGAGCGTGCTCAGAGGGAATTCATCAGTGGACAATCGCACGGCATGCGCCACTTCTCCCATGAACAGGGTGTGATTCCCCGGGTTGAGGGTCTCCACCACCCTGCATTCCAGATAAGCGATACATTGCTGTAGAATGGGGCACCCGGTAACCCCCTTTTCCCAGGGAATATTCAGAAATTTGAATTCAGGATCAGGATCTTTGAGACGTCGGATCCATCCCTTTTGCTCCCGGGCCAGGACATGGAGTGCGAAACAGCCGCTTCGGGTAATGAGCGCATGGGTGTAGCGGTTGGGATGGACGGCCACCATAACCAGGAACGGGTCATAAGAAACCTGCGAGACCCACGAGGCGATCATGGCGTTTTGGGTCCCTTGGTGGGCGGCGGTAAGGGCATAAAGCCCATAGGTCATCTTTTGGAGGGCGGAGATGGCAGCTGTCTTGTCCATGCGTTACCAAAATGGGGGGCGTTCAGGGTTCTTCAATGATTGTTTTCTGCCTTGCGGTGCTGTTTAATGGCATTGCGTGCCAGGTAATCGCATCGCTCATTTTCAGGGTGATGGTTATGGCCTTTCACCCATTTCCACTCAATGTGGTGTTTGCGGTTCAGTCGTAACAATTCCTCCCACAGATCCCTGTTGAGCACCGGCTTTTTCTGGGACGTCAGCCAGTTCCTCTTGATCCAGCCGGGCAGCCACTGGGTCATGCCTTTCATGATATATTGGGAATCGGTGAAGAGCCTTACCTTGCAGGGCCTTTTGAGTCGCCGCAGGGCCTCGATCACGGCCGTCATCTCCATGCGGTTGTTGGTGGTATCCGGAGCGTAACCGGAAATTTCCTTGGTGGTTTCTCCATATTTCAACACCGAACCATACCCGCCCGGGCCGGGGTTGCCGCTGCATGCCCCGTCCGTATAGATTTCGACTGTGTCCATGTCCTGTGCTTTCACTGGACCGGTTTCCAAAACCGGCCGATAATGAGGAATACGATTTCCGGTTTTTCCGGGTAATTGGTTTTTAACCGCAATACGCCCCGATAATGCGACGCACCAGGCAGACTCGTAAAGCGCACCTCATATCGTTTTCCTTTTTCGATCTCTTCGATTCTGTACGTTACCTTGTCCTTCAGGGTGAATTGGTGAGGGGTCAGTTCCAGGGGTCTTTCAAGCTCCGCCCTAATCTCGGCTGTCCTGGTGACCGGTTCGTCGATTTTTCCACGGAGTTGGATGTGACGGGGGGAGACCTGAACCGCCACTTGGACTGTCCCTTTTATCCGCAAAAGGAACTGTTTTCGGTTGGGGTCATTGGTCTTAACCGTGGCTGATTTGTGAATGGTCCCCTGGTAGCCTCGGGTGTGGACCTTGAGGATGATTTTTCCTTCCCCTCCCGGGGGAATGGCCTTGTCAAACTGGGCCACTGCACAGCCTCACCCGGGTCTTACGCTCAGAATGCGGAGTTCCTGATTTCCTTGGTTGAGCACCTTGAACGCATGTTCGACAACCTCTCCCTCTTTGACGGTGTTAAAATCGAATTCGGGCGTTTCCACCAGGATCCTGGGGCCATCGACTTCCGAGGCCGGCACAGGAACCGCCCAGGCGGTCAGGATGAACAGGATTCCCAGTATACACAAGCCTTGCTTTATCATGGATTTTCTCCTCCCGGAATATGGGGCTTTTCTAATAATCGTTAGTGCGTTACAGGCCTCTAAAGGCCTTTGACCCTGGCTTAGAAATGTGAGGGAACCTCTCGCATAGTCTACTTAAGATGATTGATGGAGTTTGTATGTTAGGATATCCAGCGTGACCGTAAAGTCCATATTCTCAACCAGACAGCAATCCGGAACCGTGATCCGGGTGGGTGAAAAATTTAAAATGGCATTTACATGGGCGTCCAAAAGGAGGTTGGCCACGGACTGGGCCGCAGAAGCCGGGGTGGTAATGACGCCGATCTCGATGTCCAGATCCCGGATACTCCGGTCCAGGTTTGCTATAGGCCTCACCGTGAGCCCCGAAGAGAGCACCTTTCCAATTTTGCCGGGAGCATTATCAAAGGCGGCCACACATTTGAATCCCCTGACCGAAAGATTCTCATGCTCCAGCAGGGCCGAGCCCAGTTTACCGATGCCTACCACCCCCAGATTCCACTCCCGGTTTATGGCCAGAATCTTCTTGATCTCCGCCTGCAGTTCGATAACATCATATCCCACCCCCCTGATACCGAATTCGCCGAAGTATCCCAGATCTTTTCGCACCTGAGCGGAATTCACCTGGCAAAGCCATGCCAGCTTGTCTGAAGAGACCATCCGATACCCATCAAATTCCAACAATTCCAGCTGGCGGTAATAGATGGATAGCCGGGTAATGGTGGCATTGGGTATTTTGCCCTTTTTGTTCATTGTAGACGCCTTCAATTGCAAATAATAATCCACCGGGTACGCCGGTGAGAACTGTAAAGGTTATACTGTTTTCAGGCGGCCATGGTACGTGAATGAAATCCGATTATAGGATAAACGGTGGGGTTTCGCAAGGGCTTTCCTGTCCATTTTCCCCGGCTTTTGAGGACCAGGAGAGTTGGGTTTTATCGCAGCGGCTCCAAAGACCAGGAACAGTCGGTTTATCCTCGCCGGGTGATCCTTGAAGAATTGTGATGACAAATCAGTTCATATATTTTAAAAACCAGGTAGCTGATGCGTACTATCAGATGGTGTACCGTAAGACCCGGTTTACTATTTCTCCCATCACATTTAGGAAGATAGAGATTCCGTCATGGATCAGGAGACCCGATCGGCCATTATGGACCGAGTGGATCAGGAGGCATACGGCCGGAAGCTTTGTTTGCGGCTGACTGAATTGTCAGATGGCTATGCCATGGTGGAGATGGTGCCTGGAAAGGAACATGCCAACATGTTCGGGATGGTGCATGGGGGCGCCATCATCTCCTTGATGGACGAAGCGTTTCAGGCGTCCTGTAATTCCCATGGACGAGTGGCCGTGGCCCTCAATATGAACGTGGCCTTTCATCGTCCCCCCAAGATGGGGCGAAAACTGAAGGCCGAATCCGTGGAGGTCCACTGTTCTCAGAAGACCGCATCCTATGAGATAAAGGTCTGGGACGAAAAGGGGGCCCTGATTGCCTCATGCCAGGCCTTGGCCTACAGAAAACGGGAGGTGCTTCCTTTTCTGGATAGGTAAGTGCCGGCGAAAATACGATATGTGTCCCCCGGGTTTGGGTCTGTGTTTGACAAAAAGCCCATGTTTCAATATAAGATAGTAAGATAATCGTAACAGTTTGGGCTTCTGAAATGGGGTCGCAGGCCCTGAGGGGGCCTTCATTCGCGGGTCGTTATTTCGACGGGCTAAGGTAATACCGATAATAAAGGAGACTACCAGTCAGTGGGGAAAAGGGTTTTAATCACCAGGGACGATATTCAGAAACGGGTCAAGGAACTGGCTGGTCAAATATCCGAGGATTATAAAGGAAAAGAACCCGTTTTGGTGGGCATACTCAAA
>JAIPDZ010000300.1 GCA_021737425.1 Deltaproteobacteria bacterium | reverse complement strand
ATCTTATCCCGGGCCACATAAGGGTCAGGGGCCGTCCCAATGACTTCTATGCCGCGCTGATTCGACAGGCTCTCGGTCAATACCCGCCTCACGATGGCTGAATCGTCCACAATCAGGACTCTGATATTCTTTTTCATGGCTGGTCTCGCACGCTATGGAACTCATGGGGGCCTTTGGTTGAACAGCCCGAATGGGGTCTGTTTTGCCCCGGTCGTACAGGGGCTTGATACCCCGGATGGTATTCTCACATGCAATTTTTGTACCCATACCCAATGCAGGCCTACGGCCGCAACCAAATCAGTGGCCAGTGTTCCCCGCAAGGCGGGATCTTCGACAGGTTTCAGGTTTCAGCAAACAATAAACCCTGACACCCGAAACCTGACACCTTTATCGCGAATGATTCAAAGGCGTTAACCTCAACAAAACATCTTCGCTTTTTGTATAGAAGTTGTGATCTAAGACTCTATGGTGCCTTTCTGTGAACTGTGCGCGGTTACAGGTTCCGTGTCATTTCTCACCCGTCCAGAGACAGGGGTTCAAGGTAAAAAGAGCCGGTAATATGAGAATTTGGGATGCAAACGATTGGATGTTGACATTTTTTGTCAATTTTTTTAATTTGGTTGCTCAAAATTAAGAAAGCATGGGGCAGTTTGGGGCCCACCCCGGTTACAGGAGGGGGCTCAGGAGAAGGGTATGGCGGTTTTCAAAAGGATGCTTTGATGTCACAGACGGTAGCGGACCTCATTATCGGAGAAAGCACCGAAATTCGGGAAGTGCTCAGAATCGCTGAAAAGGTGGCTGCCACCGATAGTACGATTTTGGTGTATGGGGAGACCGGAACCGGGAAAGGTCTGACCGCCCGGATGATTCATGAGAAATCCGGTCGGGCCCACAAGCCTTTTATATCCATAAATTGCGGCGCCATTCCGGCCAACCTGTTGGAAAGTGAGCTTTTCGGACACGTCCGCGGCGCCTTTACCGGGGCCTTGAAGAATAAGACCGGCAAATTTGAGCAGGCCAATCACGGCACCGTCTTTCTGGATGAAATCGGGGATATGAGTTCTGATCTTCAGGTGAAGATATTAAGGGTCCTGGAAGAAGGCGAGTTTGAAAAGGTGGGTGGCAATGAGACCGTGCGGGTGGATATCAGAGTGGTCGCCGCAACCCATCGCAATCTCGAAGAACAGGTGGCCAAAGGCCTCTTTCGGGAAGATCTCTTTTACAGACTCTGTGTGATTCCCCTGACCCTTCCGCCCTTAAGAGACCGGAGACAAGATGCCGCCCTTCTCGCCAATCACTTTCTGAAGAATGTCAGTGAAAAAAACGGTTACGCCATCCATGGGTTTTCCCGAGAGGCCCTGAATCTTCTATCGGCCTATTCATGGCCCGGGAATGTCAGGGAACTCAAGAATCTGGTGGAGCGTTTGGCCGTTTTGAAGCAGGAAGGGGGAATCGAGGTCTATGATCTGCCGGGCAAGATCCGGGGACCCGCCGGGGCCCCTGCTACGGATATGGCCTCGGGCATTCCGGACGAAGGAATATGTCTTAATTCGGCGGTCACGGAATTCGAAAAGACCCTTATCCTGCAATCGCTCCAGAAGGCCCACGGGGTGAAAAATGAGGCGGCGAAACTGCTGAACCTGAAACGAACCACGCTCGTGGAAAAGATCAAGCGGTACCACCTGGATTCCCAGGAGTTGGTGTCAAGTAAATATAGAGAGATTCAGTCGGCATAGATCATGGAAAGGATACGAAATGAAATCAAGAATATTGGTCGTCGATGATGAAAAAGAAATCCTTGAGACCCTTGCCGATTTCATGAAAGGCACATATGAGGCGGATTTTTCCGAGACCGTGAGTTCCGCTTTGGCGCTGATGAAGCAGAACCCATACGATATTGTGTTGCTGGACAAAAATATGCCCTACGTCGGGAACGACAAGGAAGGGGGGATGAGCCTCTTAAAATATGTGAAGGAAAACCTGCCCGGAACGGAAGTGATTATGATGACCGGATACGCCACGGTGGAGAGCGCAGTGGAGGCCATGAAACTGGGGGCCTTTGATTACATCACCAAACCGGTTTCCCTAAATGATGTAAAACAGAAAATTGAGCGGATCCTCGATTATAAACGGTTCATCAATTCAGAACATACCCTCCGAACCTATAAAATACTTCACAATCAGATACTGGATCTGCTGGTGAATCTCAATGACCTGCCGGAAGAGCAAATCGAGAAGACGTTGAGGACCCTGGGGGCCCGTATTGACCAGGTCTTCGGGCTGCAAAAGGATTACGAAAGCATCATTGAAACCCAGGCCGGTGCACTGGAAAAAATTGAGGGGTACATTGAACACCTGAAAGATGCCGTCCCCGAGGAGAGCCCCTATTATGTGCTGATTGAAAAAATCAAATCAGAATCAAGACGACGGATTGGGGGGCAATAACAGGACCCGCAGGGAAGAACTCCCCCATACAGATCCACCCTTGCCGGCTGCCCGTCATGGGTCCTCAATGCCCTCCATTTTGCACAATCCTTGTCTCCTGCCGGTGGTCTCACTTCTCCCCATGGTTGCCCTTATCCAGTATTCAGGCCCGCTCCGGCCCTTCCAGGCCTGACAGGGTAAGGGACAGCAGCGTTTCAGGAACCAGAATCCGGATCTATTTGTGGCGCATATTGATTTGAGGTAACCGTTTAGGTTTCTGAAAGGGGGCCTTCATTTACGGATCGTTATTTCAACATGCTAAGGTAATACGATTTGAGTCATTATTTTGACACCTTGAGGCATCTCCATGCGGGGAACCTGAGCACGATGTGCCCAATTCCCTGACATATCGAGGGGTAGTGGCCTGAGGCAAGGGACAATTGGGGCCGCGGGTATTTGGCACGGTTTCTGCTTTGATCACCTGCAAGGAGTGGGTGGAGAAAGCCCGGCAAGATTAAAGGTTCGAATCCATGGAAGCGGGAAGCGAAAAAAACCAGAAAAGGGAAACGCTCAACCTGATTGAACAGGTCTGCGAGAGTAAAACGTTGGTCAACATGCGTTTGATGGACCATGACTTTGAGATATTGACCGTGATCGACGACATTGAATTCTCAAAGAAGGGGTTCCTCTTTACGGTGGATGTCCCTGAAAAAATGAAAAAGAAACTGGACGGCATGGATCACTTGTCCGTGGAGTTCGAATTTACGGATCTGAACAAGGTCCCGTGTTGGTTCACCTCCTTTTCAACCGGCATGTCGGACAACAAAATGTGCGTTCTGTTCCCGGACGTTATTCACAGGGAACAGAAACGAGAGCATTTCAGAGTGGAAGCGCCCCTCGAGGCCAGGCTGTGTGTGATAAAAGACTCGAACGAACATTTCTTCAATGTAAGCAATGTCAGCATGGGCGGACTCCTGATTACGGTTCGAGCCGGTACCCCAAATGCCGAGATCCTGGGGGTGAGGGAGAGATTCCGGGACATGGAGTTCGTGCTCTCCCTGGGGAGTGTCCATATTAAAGAGGCGGTGGTGGTGTGGAAGGCGGAAGAGGCATTGCCCTCTACTACCCATTTCGGCATTAAATTTACCAAAATGGATAAAGACCAAAGACGTGTTTTAAGAGACATTGTGTACGAACTGCAGCGGGCATTCCTTGCCAGGAGAGCGGGTACGGCATGAAAGATCCCCTCAAAAACACCGCGTTTTCTAAAAACCGCTTTGCCGGCCCTGTGACGCAGGCTTGTGGATCAGCGTATGGATGGTATCCCTTCCGCCCGGGTGATAGACCATTGAGGGTGAGGCACGCCAATGGTTTCTAAATATCGCCTGATGGAGATACGGAAGGAGCGACTGGTTGAAATATCGGGCAACCTTGAAGATTACAAGGACTATGACACCTATTACCTGGACCCGGGATTGTGCAAGTTCATCTTGTACAAGCCGAAAGGGGTCGGTATTGACGGCTTCCGGGTAAAGCAGGGGAAAATTCCCCAAAGACTGTACGTGTCCTTGTCGGACCGGGTTAATTATGTGTCCCGGTCTCAGCAGAGATACAACAAGGAACTGAAAAAGGTCCTAAAGGTCAACCCGGTCAAATCCAAACGGGTTTTAAAAAAGGCCCTGGATCTGAGCCTATCAGTCCCCGAACCCCAGATACTGGAGCATCTCGGAAAGACCCTGGATCTTGTGGTGGAAGGCTACCTGGCCAACCCGGAGATTGTTAAAAATATGATCCAGATCGCCGCCAAGGACGCTTCCACTTCCGCGCACTCCGTAAACGTTATGCTGTACTGCCTGGGATATGCCCGTAGGGCCGGTTTTTCCCTGGAAGATCTGAAGCTCTTCGGCTTGATCGGGTTGCTTCACGATGTGGGCAAGACCCGGGTTCCCGACCAGATCCTCAAGGCGCCCCGAAAATTGAATCCGGAAGAGTTTGAGCAAATCATTATGCATCCCGGGCACGGTTTTGAGATCCTTTCGCAGAGCAAGTTGAACCGCAAGATTCGGACGGTGGCGTTCCAGCATCATGAAAGACTGGATGGTTCCGGATATCCGAGAAAGTCCGGCCGGAAGGAGATGCTTTCGGAGTCAAAGGCCCTGGCCGTCATCGACACCTATGAAGCGCTGACCAACTGGCGGCCCTACAAATATCCCATTGATCCTATCAAGGCCCTTGGCATTATCAAACAGGGGGTCCTGGAGGGCCGACTGGATGAGGAGGCGTTTCGGATTTTTGTCCAGAGCCTGACAAGCTCACCATAGAGGCATCCCCGCAGCATCCCCTTTTTGCTTTCCCATTGGAAAAGCTCGTCCGCATGCAGGTCTTGGGCCTGATCCCGTCTTCAAAACGGCTCCTGTCACCCCTTCAAGCCTCTACTTCAAAGGCGCATTCCCCCTTGACTTTCAGTAAAATTTACAGTAAGCTTAAATTATAGTGAAATCCATCATAGGGATATGAGGCCCGGGAGTATGAAATTAACGGACAAGCAAAAGGTTTTTTTGGCGTACCTTTCCCAATATATGGCGGATTGGGGGACAGCGCCCAGTTTTGATGAGATCTGTGCCTATTTTGGGTTCAGATCCTATAACACGGTGTCGACCTACCTCAACATCTTGGCGCGCAAGGGCTATGTCCGTCTTCCAAGGGGAAAAAACCGCAAACGGGCGTTTGAGG
>JAIPDZ010000299.1 GCA_021737425.1 Deltaproteobacteria bacterium | reverse complement strand
CGGGCCATCTTCGGCCGCCGCTCAATCGTGAAGTCCTCGAAATAGTCCACTATTTCTGTGGCTTCACTCAATCGCGACGACCAAATCTGACCCAAATCTGAGCGTCAATTCTGTGAATTTATTTTTGAGTGAGCCCTTACCAAACCGTCCATGAAAGTCATCTCCCTTTGCATGAAATGAAACAAACAAGCCGCCATATCCTGATATTCGCCCGATACCCGGTGCCGGGCAGGGCCAAGACCCGGCTGATTCCGGCCCTGGGAGCTAAGAAGGCGGCGCAGCTGCACCGGCGGATGACCGAGCATGCGGTTACAGTAGCCCGGACCACCCGAAAAGCGGCAGAAGCCGAGGCCGCAGTGGATATTACGGTCTGTTATACCGGGAGTTCCCAAAAATCCTTCCGAGCATGGTTGGGGACGGATCTGCACTATGTCCCCCAGTCATCCGGGAGTCTGGGCGGCAGGATGCAAACAGCCTTTCGCATGGCATTTAAAGGGGGTTGTGCCTCCGCTCTTTTGGTGGGCTCGGATGTACCGGGAATCACGCCGGCCATTCTCCTTCAGGCCCTTGATGGGCTTACACATAAGGATATGGCCCTGGGTCCAGCTGCTGACGGCGGATATTATCTCATCGGCATGAAAGTCCTCCATCCTTCCCTGTTTGAGGCCAAAGACTGGGGAACCGACCGGGTCTATGCACAGACACAGCAAAGCATCAGGGATGGTGGCTTGATGTGTGCGGACCTGCCGGTGCTCGGAGATGTGGACCGTCCTGAGGATCTGGTTACGATACAAAACGATCCGCGGTTTGAGGAGATTTTCACCGGGAAGTCCCGGGTCTCCGTGATTATTCCCACCCTCAACGAATCCGGCGCCATCGGGGCCTTGCTGGAGAGGCTTCAGGGTGCAGAGGCCGTTGAATGCATTGTGGCGGACGGGGGGAGTAGGGATGAAACCTGCAGCATTGCAGCCAGGACCGGGGCAGAGGTGTTGAGGGTGTCCGGGGGGCGGGCCATGCAGCAGAATGCGGCCGCCGCTGCGGCCCGGGGCCGTATTCTCCTATTTCTTCATGCGGATACGCTCCCGCCTGAGGGATATGCCGACAAAATCCGTACCGCCCTGGAAGATCCTTCCATCGTAGCGGGGGCGTTCCGGTTCAAGACCGATGACGGCGGCGCCCCCATGCACCTCGTTGAATGGGTGACAAACCTCCGGTCCCGCGTGTTTCAATTGCCCTATGGAGATCAGGGGATCTTTCTCCAGAAGAGGGTCTTTGACGAGGTGGGCGGGTTCCCCCCCCTGCCCATCATGGAGGACTTTGTGCTGATGCGTGGCCTGCGGGCCCGCGGCAGGGTCATAACGCTTTCAGATCCGGCCGTCACCTCGGCCCGGCGGTGGCAGCGCCTGGGGGTCATTCGCACAACCCTTATGAACCAGATCATGATCCTGGGATTCCTGGGCCGCATGCCGATTCAGAGGCTTGAACGGCTCTATAGGAAAAATATTAGCGATTGATATTAACTGTCACGAGATGCATTTTACCTAACAGTTACGGACCCTTTACACCCAGGGAAGAGAAGATATCGCGACGGTCAATGGATATCAAACTTGAGTGCGGTCGATTGGATGATGGTACCACAAACATTTTTTCGAGAGAAATCTTCTTGGGGTGTTTTTACGCGAGGAGGCTGAATTTTGAGCAATAATCGTTGAGGTTATCCAGTTCCTTTGCCTGCCGAACTCTGCATAATGAATGCCCTGGCAACGGAAGATTCCAGAAAGACAGGAGAAAAGCAGATGGATGGATAGAGGTAATCCTCACCCTCCTCGTCGGGCAAGGCCTGATAAATTTTCCACTGTTCCAGGGATGCTTCGTCCTCTATCTCCTGCGGGCAATTTTCATCTTGACCTCAGAGTTCCCATCCCCTATATTAAAATTAACAAATTGTGACTAATTATCCTTTAAATCATTAAAAGGGGGAATCATCATGGGTGTGTCTCCATTAAAAGAAATAGCCAATGAGCTTCCTTTGTTCAAAGCCGTGGATGACCGCGAGAAACTCTTGGGGGTCGTCGGCGCCCTGGTGCTACGCAAAATAAGCCTTGCTAAGGCCTCAGAAATAATGGGGATGCAAAGAGAGCGATTTCTTGGACTGCTTGACGCCATGAATCTAGAATATTCATATCTCAGAAATCAAGACATAGATATAGAAAAGAAATGGTAAAAAGTGCCGTCTTCAACAGTTCACCATGGATATTCCTTACCAAAATCGGCGTCATTGCTTCTGCATTGAACCTTTTCCACCCGGTTTATGTGCCGTCAGCCGTCACCGAAGAGGTCCTTAGCAAAAAAGATGAATCTGCAATCCTTTTGAAGGAAATTAAGACCAAGAAACAGATTGTTGTGCTGGATGCTGGAAACCGTCGTCTTGTCAACGCTTTAGGCAACAGGTTGGGCAGGGGAGAGGCCGAGGCAATAGCCATCGCAATAGAAAACGAAGTGAATACCGTCTGTCTCGATGATTACGCAGCAAGGGTAGAGGCGATTAGACTCGGATTGGAAGTGAAAGGCACACTCGGGATCATAAGAAGACTGATGGAACTGGATAGTTTCCAATGTAACCTTGAGCACTTATTTGAGACTCTCAAAAGATTGAATTTCAGGGTAAGAACTGATATCTTTTGGGAAATATTCCGGGATATCAATCAGAAAGAGAACTCTTAAATTATACCCCTCCCCAATCACACAACATAACCAGACTCTCAACATAACGATCATGAACCAGGTGAACATCATTAGACGGCTGGGCGCGGATGTGGACCTCCGGTACACGACCACGAGCCCAAAAGGCGGCCTGCCCATGGACAGAACGCTGTAAGATGCTGTCGCGACTGGCGGAATGGAACGTGAACAACCAGCGAAAGAGATGGCTTTGGGAATCCAAGATATTCCCCGTCATGGGTCATTTAGATTGACAACCCTGTATTTCTGCGCTACTTTTGTAGCAAAAAGCAACGAAACGATAGGAGGAAAGATCAAATGGGCAGTCCAATGCGTTTAAGCTCGGATTTGATAGAGGCCGCCAAAACGGAAGCGATGGTTCAGAAACGTTCGATCCCCATGCAAATTGAATACTGGGCCGAACTGGGTCGAGCAGTGGAAGGCATCATCGATCTCAAAGATGTGTTTGCTGTGAGGCAGGGCGTCAAAACCATCAGGCTGGAAGCCGCCTCCTCGGCGCCCATTGATCCTTCTGACGTTTTCAACGATCTGGAAAAGAGCTCAGGGAGCAAAGACGTTTTGTCAAAGTTGACAGCGGCGCCATTTTATTATGAAGCCAGCAAAAGCCGACCGGGCCTGCTGGACAGGGTCAATGTCAAAACAGGGGAACGTCAGGCAGGACACTTTGAAAATGGTGAGTTCAGGGCATCACAATGAAAAGCCAAAAGCAGCTCTGGATATTGGCAGGCGCCAACGGCGCCGGAAAATCCACCTTTTACCGTCTTTTCCTGAAATCCCGCGGCATCAACCTGATCAACGCCGATATCATTGCCAGGGCCATAAACCCCGTAAATCAGGGATCTGCCAGCTATAAGGCGATGATCCTTGCGGAAAGGCTTCGGGACGACCTCCTGCTTCAAGGAATTTCCTTTTGTTTTGAAACGGTATTTTCACATCCCTCCAAGATAGATTTCATTGCCAGGGCGAAATCACTGGGCTACCACATCGTGCTTGTGTACATCCATTTAGAAACCGCGGAACTAAATGAAGCCCGTGTACATCAGCGTGTCGCTGAAGGCGGCCACCATGTACCCCCTCAGAAAATAAGAGGCCGCATCCCGAGGACGATGAAACATATCGCAACCGTCCTTCCCCTAATCGATGAAGCGCGGCTGCTGGACAACTCCCTGTTTGATGCGCCTTTCCAAAAGATTGCCGTTATTGAACACGGAGCATTGGCTGAGTCAGTAAGTCCGCTGCCGGGCTGGGCCAAAAAGGTATTACAGGACTGTATTTGATACATTTCTTGAAGTTGCAGATAAATGGATTTTAGAGGTATCTTCAATAATCGCTGGAATCTGCGTTTAGAAGAAATCGGGTACCTTTTGAGCGTTCCCCACTGCAACCGGGTTCCGCTCATGGCCGCTCTTTTAAGAAAAGAATGTCCCCGTAATAGGCGGTAACCGTCTCACCGGTGTTGTCCGCGTCGGTCATGATGGCCACCCCGGAAATCATGGGCGGCTCGTCTTTGAAGGCTTCACGGTAATCCGCATATAGATCGCGCTCTTCATCGACCCATCGATTCACCTTCGCTTCGCCGCTTTTTACGACGAACATTATGGACCGATCGGTGTAGGCGTTGGGGACCATCAGCCCCTTTGGTGCGTTGGACGCCCAGATATAACTGATGGAAGCCAGGGGCGGGTACTCGCCGTAAAACAGTTTTGCGGCTTCATATTTGAGCTTTTCAAAAAAGCTAAGTTTGTCGGGATCATGCGCAAAAAGAATATAGAGCCGGGCCGGATAATCATCTCCCGCCTTTTGATGTACATTCCCCTTTTGAAGTACGTTGGACACCTTCCATCGCCATCGAACGATGGGATATTCCTTGGGATCGATGGAAATTTTTCGAATGAGACCGGAGGCTGAGCCATCCGCCTTGGCCTCCACCACCGTTCGGCCGTCTGATTCCACCAACCGGTAATGGGTGTGGCTTTTGATGTCTTTGAAGTGTAAGGGCTCCCATTGGGAAGGGAGGCGACGGCCGGCTTTTTGGGTGGAAAAGGCCCCCACCTCAAGGACAGCGGAAGATTCACCCCACACAAATCCATATCCGGTAAACAGAACCATCCATACCCCAATGAGAACGACTCCGCTGCCCTTTATCCGCCGGTTCGGGTTCATCTGTATTCCTCATGTCTGGTAGGGGGTTTTCGGCCGTTTGGATGATCCTCGAAATTTTGCGCCGCTTGACAAGCAGTATTATAGATAATATTGTATAGCAAAGTAAAGCTGGCATATATATTTATTGAAATATTGATTGGATTTCACCCATTACGGACGGAGGTTTTTCATGGCCCGACTGGACCGTTTCCCGGAACCGATGCACTCCCACCTCGCTGAACTCCCCTGCCCCTCGTTTACAGATCAACCCTGGGTGTCG